>JAMPKV010000025.1 GCA_039962225.1 Microcoleus sp. AS-A8 | reverse complement strand
GAGCACAACATCCTGATGCACCCCTTCCACCAACTCGGTGTGGCTGGTGTGTTCGGTGGTTCCTTGTTCTCTGCTATGCACGGTTCTCTGGTTACCAGCTCTCTGGTGCGTGAGACAACTGAAACCGAATCTCAGAACTACGGTTACAAGTTCGGTCAAGAAGAAGAAACCTACAACATCGTTGCTGCTCACGGTTACTTCGGTCGGTTGATTTTCCAATATGCTTCTTTCAACAACAGCCGTAGCTTGCACTTCTTCTTAGCAGCTTGGCCTGTCGTTGGCATCTGGTTCACCTCATTGGGCATCAGCACAATGGCGTTCAACCTGAACGGTTTCAACTTCAACCAGTCCATCATCGACTCACAAGGTCGCGTGATTGGCACCTGGGCTGATGTACTTAACCGCGCTAACTTGGGATTTGAAGTAATGCACGAGCGCAATGCTCACAACTTCCCCCTCGACTTGGCGGCGGGTGAAGCGGCTCCTGTGGCTTTAACCGCTCCTGTGATCAATGGCTAATTCTTAAGAATCTAGCTTGAAAAAAAGCGCTCTCCGCAAGGGGGGCGCTTTTTTGTTGGCGTTGGCGGGTACTGATGTGATTTCCGATACTGATTGAAAATAAGTTAAGGACAAATTTTCCCAAGCTTTCTAAGGCATTCGCCAAATCTTAATCGTATTATCAAAACTACCACTGACTAAAGTACTACTATCGGGACTAAAAGCCACAGAACGCACATCATCAGAATGCCCCTCAAGAGTGCCTAAAAGTTTCCCCGATCGCAAATTCCAGAGTTTGATAGTATTATCCTGACTCCCACTCCCACTAGCCAGAATATTTCCCGTGGGCGTTATGGCAAGAGAACGCACCCAATCCTGATGACCATTAAAGGTTTTCGTGAGTTGACCTGTGGTTAAATTCCATACCTGAATTGTTCCATCTCCATTGCCACTCGCTAAGGTTTCCCCATCTGAACTAATGGCGAGAGCAAACACCCGGTTGGGATTGCCTTTAAGGGTATGACGAACTGTGCCCTGATCCACATCCCAAATTTTAATTGTATTGTCAAAGCTACAACTGGCTAACGTTTTCCCATCTGGCGTTAGGGCAATGGCAAAAACCCAAGCGCTATGTCCTTGAAGGGTGCGTTTCTCAATCGGTTGGGTATTGACTTCCTGCCTCAAATTCCAAACTTTAATGGTGTGGTCAAAACTGCTACTGATCAATGTTTTGCCATCTGTACTAAAAACTAAGTCAGATATCCAAGCAGAATGTCCCTTGAGGGTGTGCAGCAGGTTGCCCTTATCAATGTCCCAAATTCTAATAATATTGTCATCGCTACCACTAGCTAACGTTTTCCCATCTGGGCTAAAAGCAACGGTATTTTTTCCGTATAAATCTTCTCCTAAAGTGCGTCCAGAGGTAGGAGTTGAATCGGTTCTATTCTTGCCCAGATTCCAGAGTTTGAGTAAGCCATCTCGACTCCCACTGGCAATCATCTTCCCATTCGGGCTAACCGCAACCGTGTTGATGCCGTGTGAAGCCCCAGTGTCAATGCTGGTGATAGGTTGTAACTTTTGCCCCGCTTTGGTACTACGCCCTACCCGTTTGGCGTCGTCATTCCCGTGAGTTAGGGTGGCATGATTGTTTAAAGTTGTTCGAGGCGGTACATTAACAGGCTTTGGGGAGCGGATTGCCAGAGATGAAGCAGGTAATAACCCCTGATTAGACGATACGAGGGATTGCTGACTATTGAGAGTACTTAAATCTCCATACATCAGCGTTCCTGTTACTCCCACAGTACCGATAAGAGTGCTAGCCAGAAACAGGTTTTTCGGCTTAACCAATTTGGTGAATAGTTTTCTGAGAATCGTCGTGGATGAACGTTGGTTACGTACCCACGATTGCAAGCGTAAATCCACTAGAGAGTTAGCAAATTCCGGCGTTTGCGGAGGTAACTGAGGAGGTTGCCATGTGTGGTCGATCGCCGCTATGCGCTGTAAAATGATCTGAGCATTGTGCGGTCGATGGTGGGGAAACGGAGCCATTAAATGATCAATCAAGTCCGTCACCGACTGAGAAACCTGAGGGGCTTGGTGCTGCCAGAGTAATTCCCCGGTGCGCGGATCTTCAGGAAAATCATTCGGGGATTTCCCCGTGAGCAGATAAACAAACGTTCGCCCCAATGCAAAGAAATCCGATTGCGGTACAGCTTTGCCCTTCGCTTGCTCGATGGGCGTGTAGGCTGGAGAGGACAGGCTTCTAACATCCTGCTCACCCCTTGCTGTCACCAAATAAGTGTCGCTGGCGGCTCTGGCACTACCAAAATTAATCAATACCAGTTGCCCGTTGGGAGTGAGGATGATGTTAGATGGTTGGATGTCGCGGTGAAAATACAGTTGTTGGTGGACTTGATATAAGATTTCTACTAGCTGTTTGAGCCAGTTCAACACTTGTGGTTGAGAAAGAGGTTGATTTCCTGGCTGCTGTTGACATTTTTCTAGATTTATGCCTTTAACTTTCTCCATCACCAGGCAGTGTAGGGGCTGGTGTCGGTTTTTGGGTAAAAAGGTAAAGTAGCCATCCGGCTCAATGTGGGGAATACCTGGATGATGCAATTGGGTCAACACCCGTGCTTCTTGCTGAAATACGGCTACAGCTTTTGGGTCATTGAGTAGAAGAACTTTTAATATTTTCGGTGTCCCTTGCTCTTCTACTTCAAAGATTTTGCTAAAACCGACTTCATCCAGTAACTGCTTTACCCGATAACGCTCTTGTAGCCAAAGCTGAGAGCCACAGTGGCAGCAGAGCGAATTTTGCTCATGGATGGGATCGGCTGGCTTCGGGCATTTGGGATTAATGCAGTAGCTCATAGAACCCTGGTGAATTAGCCTACTTCCTGTCAGGGCGATCGCTTTTTACGGGGGTGCCGTCGTTAATCGCACATTCTGTAAGCATAAAGGAGATCTGAGAATGCGATCGCTCAAAAGTTGGCCCGAAAATGTCCCCCCGTTAACCTACCGTGTATAGACAAGTCTTGGAACTGATCAGGGAGGGGGTAGGCACCCGGAGATGTGAGTGAGGAGGCGCTACCCCGACAAGCCATCAGGCAGCATCCTGACAGACCCCAAGTTTCCCCTTTTTCCAGGTGGAGGAGCGGGGATCTCCGGGGATTGATCATTAAAACTGAGATGAAGGAGGGCTGAGGATTTACAAACCCAAACCCTCACTTACGGGATGGAAGAAAAAGGCGAACCCTAAAACCAAATAAGTGGCTAAAAGCAAAGTCCCCTCTAGCCAGTTGGACTTCCCATCAGAACTGATGGAATTGGCAATTAAAACCGAAACAACCACCGCCACCAGCTCAAATACATTGAAGTTCAAATCCATCGGCTTACCCATCAGCCACCCAGCAAGGACTAGCACGGGCGCGACAAATAAGGCAATTTGCATACTAGACCCTACCGCGACTGAAACAGAAAGATCCATCTTATTTTTCAGTGCTACGGTAACGGCTGTCGCGTGTTCAGCCGCATTCCCAATCACCGGCAGCAAAATGACTCCCGTAAATAGGGAAGATAACCCTAGTTCCGAGGTGGCTTCTTCTAAGCTGTCAACCAGCAGTTCTGATTCTCCAGCCACAAAAAGAGTGACAACCAAAAGCACCCCCACCCATAGCCAGAGATTAGGCTTGTGTTCAGGTTCCTCTGGGGCGAGGTTCGATTCTGCAAGGTTTTCCATGTCCACCATGCCAACATCGAAGAGATAACTGTGGGTTTTCATGGAAAACAGCAGCGTTAGCCCATAAACCAGAATTAACACCACGGCAACAGCGATAGAAAGGCGCTGGATTGTGACTTCACTCAGGCCAACAGAGGTAGCATCCATCGCCGTGGGGAGGAGAATGGCAATCACGGCTAAATTCATAGAAGATGCATTCACCCGCGCCACGATAGGCTGAAATTCTTGCTCCTTATAGCGCAAGCCCCCCAACAGCATGGACAAGCCCATCACCAGTAGTAAGTTACCGATGATTGATCCCGTGATGGTGGCTTTAACCACACTAACTAAGCCTGCATTCAGGGCAATTAGGGCAATAATCAGTTCGGTGGCATTGCCGAATGTGGCGTTGAGTAGCCCCCCCAAGGTGGGACCCGCCACGACAGCGATTTCTTCCGTGGCTGTACCCATCCAAGCGGCGAGGGGGACAATCGCGATGCAGGATGTAATAAAAACCACAGCTGCTCCCCATTCCAAAAAGTGAGCGGCAATCGAGATGGGGACAAACACGAGCAAGAGCGACAAAATTGTATTCTTGTTGAGCATCTAGGTTTTTTGTACCTTAAGAGCAGAGATTTCTTGGGGATGGACAATCCTTCCCATCCCAGTCATGCAAGTTACCTGCACAACAGCTTCGGACTCTAGAATAATCGCATCTCACCGCTAACCCAAATATGTCATTGGATGGGTACCATCGCCCAGAGGAACTTTTATCCTTAATTAAGTTCTATAAACTTACCGCAAGTTCCTTGAAGTCCTGTCGGTCTAAGGCTGAGATTGCGGTTTACTAAGAACAGTGCCAATCGTTTCAAAGCTTTCAATCCCTTCACACCAACCCATACACTAAACTTCCGTAATCGGCGCTACAGTTTGCCTTCTGGCCTTACCCTAATTAGAATTGCTTACTTTGGAATGAACTGTAGCTTGCGGGATCAGAGAGGTTTTCTGTCTCAAAAATGGGTGTGTAGAACGGGGAAAGCCGTCTGAGTAGTTTTTTTAGATATTTGGTAATCCCATGACTTCTGCTGCTGAGATTCCAGCTTCTCAAGCTGATGCAATGGTGTCCATTGCAGACTTGCACGTTGACGCGGGGATCGCTAGCGATCCCCTAAGGACGGCGACCGGTGTTTACGTGACTGTCCACGGTCATTTTTACCAACCTCCTCGTGAAAATCCTTATCTAGACACCATCGAGCGTCAGCCGAGTGCGACTCCTTTCCATGACTGGAATGAGCGAATTCACCACGAGTGCTATCGCCCCAATGCTTTTGCCAGGGTGTTGAATCAACGGGGCGAAGTTATCGGGATCGTCAATAACTATGAATATTTAAGCTTCAACATTGGCCCAACGCTGATGTCGTGGCTCGAACGTTACGATGTTGAGGTCTATCAGCGGATTCTCGAAGCGGATCGCAACAGTTGCGCTCGCCTCAACGGACACGGCAATGCGATCGCGCAAGCTTACAATCACATCATTTTGCCCCTAGCCAATGAACGGGACAAATATACCCAAATCCGCTGGGGCAAAGAAGATTTCCGCTCTCGCTTCAACCGCGATCCCGAAGGCATGTGGCTAGCGGAAACCGCTGTCGATTATCCCACCCTAGAGGTACTGGTTGACGAGGGAATTAAATTTATTGTCCTGGCTCCCTCCCAAGCCGAGCGCTGTCGCTTGATCCCCAGTGATCAGCAACCCGTTACCCAATGGCATGAAGTTGGCGGTTCTCAGATCGATCCCACTCGCCCTTACCGCTGCTTCCTGGCAGATGGGCGATACATTGATATGTTTTTCTATGACGGCCCGATCTCGCGAGATATGGGATTTAATGATGTTCTCAGCGATTCCCACAACTTTGCAGGGCGCATTGGTCAAGCCGTGCGTGGGGATCATCGACCCGCACAGCTGATTTCGGTCGCCACTGATGGAGAAACCTTCGGACATCACAAAGGCGGTACGGAAAAATGTCTCGCCTACAGCTTTACCCAGGAGCTTCCTCACCGAGGTTGGACGGTAACGAACTTTGCCCACTATCTCAGCATTAATCCGCCGACTTGGGAAGTTGTGTTGAAACCCGTGACGGCTTGGAGTTGCTCACATGGCGTGAACCGCTGGCAGGATGACTGTGGTTGCGGTGGCGGCGGAGTCTGGAACCAAAAATGGCGACGTCCATTACGGGATGCCCTGGATTGGTTGCGGGATAAGTTAGTTAAGGTTTATGAAGAGACGGGTCGCCAATTCTTCCGCGATCCCTGGGCAGCACGGGATGAGTATATCCAAGTGGTTCGCGATCGCTCCCCAGAGAATGTCGAGAACTTTTTGGGGCGTCACCGAAGTCGCAAACTGACGGCAGCCGAACAAATTGACGCCCTGCGTCTGTTGGAAATGCAGCGTCACTCGTTGCTGATGTACACCAGTTGTGGTTGGTTTTTTGAGGAAATCTCCCGCCCCGAAGGCGTCCAGATTCTGCGTTATGCGGCTCGTGCGTTGGAATTAGCCGGGGATGTGGCTGGCGTGCAGTTGGAAAAATGCTTTGTCAAACGTCTCGCCCTCGCCCCCAGTAATGTTGACTTTTTCAAAGATGGGGCGGCGGTTTATCGGCATCTGGTGATATCGTCGCAAATCAGCTTTAAGCAAGTTGCTGCTCACTATGCGATCACCTCTCTGTTTACCAGCTATGCACGACAACAACGGGTCTACTGCTATGACGCCCAGCAGCTAGACTACCAGATCCAACGCATGGGATCGCTAACCCTGGCCGTGGGTCAACTGCGGCTGGTTTCAGAAATTACCTGGGAGAGCGCTCATCTGGTGTTTGCTGTATTGCACTTGGGAGGCTGGGATTTCCACTGCTGCATTCAACCGTTTGCGGGGCGTCGAGCTTACAGCAAACTCAAGGATAAGGTGTTCGACTCCCTAAAACAGGCGAGTGCGGCTCATGCCATTCTGGCCATGCATCAGATGTTTGGCGCTGAGTCCTTTAGCTTGCAGAATCTGTTTGCGGAAGAGCGTCATCGGATTATGGGACTCTTAAGTCAGGAAACCTTAACACGCTTAGATCAGCTCTACACTCAGGTTTATCGGGACAACTACGGGGTGTTGATGGCTTTCCATCGGGATGAGTTGCCGGTGCCGCAGGAGTTACAAGTCGCTGCCGAGATTGCCTTATCGAACCGGGTTCTCACCGAGATCAGGGCGCTGGACTCGGCCCTGAGCGATCCCGAAATGGTATGGAATCATTTGGCTAAATTGGAAGCGATCGCCACGGAAGCCAACCACATGCGTTGTCAGCTCAAAATCCCAGAAGGGAAGCCCACCTTGGAGAAGTTGATTTTGCGATCGCTGTGGCAACTGCTGCACGATACCAATCTACCTACCCTTTCCGCCGATATCGATTTCATTCGCCGTCTCATTGAGGTGGGGAATCAACTCAATCTGGGACTTTCACTCGCTCAATGTCAGGAACTTTACTTCAACTGTTTGCAACCACGCATTGAACCCCTGTTCCAACAAGCGATGCGAGCCGAGTTGACTTCTGAGACTCAAGGTGCAAGTGCGGTAGCTCATTTAACAGCTAAAACGGATTGCAACACTATCCAGCTCCGCCACCTGCTCCAGTTGGGTGAAAAACTAGCTGTAGATGTCAGTTTCTGGTTAAGCCAGTTACCGTAAATCGGTTGCTAGTTTAATCCGGGATCAGTTAAACAATCCCTGAGTCGCCCCCCTATCAAGGGGGGTGGGGGATGGCAGCGTTAGCAAAATGTCAGCCATTTTTCTGATACCGGATTTTTTTGAGAGGCTTAAGAAGTGATTTTATCTGTCTTAGGGGTAACGACTACAGCGTTCATCGATGCTAATGATTGGCTGGGTTTAACTTCTCGCATCCTGTTGGCCTGCCTCGTTGGGGGAGCAATTGGCTGGGATCGCCAAAGAGCAGGCAAACCAGGAGGGTTGAGAACCCACATGCTCGTTAGCTTGGGAGCCGCTATCTTTGTGATGATTCCCTTGTTGACCAGTGACGCCGACTCCAGCGATGCCCTGAGCCGAGCTGTTCAAGGGGTAGCCACGGGTGTTGGATTTTTAGGTGCCGGAGAGATTCTGCAACAGCCAAGTCAGACATCTAGCAAGCCACGGATTAAGGGGTTGACTTCAGCCGCCACCATTTGGTTAACAGCCGCACTTGGAATAGTTGCGGGTTGCGGGTTCTGGCAGTTAATCCTAGTCGCTACGCTGATTACGTTATTCGTTTTAAGTATAGTCAAGCAATTAGAACGGGTGGTTTTTCATAGAGAGGATTGAACCAATGTTATGAAGGATAAAATATTAGGAGGTTTTTTTATCCTTTATCTGGCTTATTTCATACTTTTTAAGAGAGTTTATCGATGGGTAGGTAAATGGTAAACATAGCCCCCTTCCCTTCACCTTTGCTGCTAGCAACGATCGCTCCCTTATGGGCTTCCACAATGCGCCGTGCGATCGCTAAACCCAATCCTGTTCCGCTGCCTTGGCGCGAACGATCCACGGTGTAAAACTGTTCAAAAATATGGGGCAGATCGCTCTGGCTAATCCCCTGCCCTTGATCTCGGATTTGCACGCCAATCTGACCACTATCTATTTTCCCAACAATAAAAACTGTAGAATTCGAGATCGAATGTTTAATGGCGTTGTCCAAGATGTTCAGAAACGCTTGCAGGAGCCGTTCTGGATCGCCATGAATCTGAACGCTAGGAATATCGACGTGGACGCCCACACTTTGGGCACGCATTCGCAACTCCACTGCTCTGACGGCGCGATCAATGAGGTCTTGCAGGCGGAGGGGCTGTTCTTCGAGGAGGGTAACACCCGCTTCCAGCCGTCCTAGATCCAGCAGGTCTTGAATGAGCCGTGATAGGCGACAGATCTCGTCCTGAGCGGTCTGGAGGAAGCGATCGCGGAGTTCGGGTTCCTCAATTGCTCCGCTTGCTAGTGCCTCCACAGTCACCAAAACGTTACTTACAGGAGTACGCAGTTCGTGAGACACGTTAGCCAGGAAGCTTCGCCGCTCTTTATCAAGTGATGCCAAACGCTGGCTCATTCGGTTCAACTCCGTAGCAAGTTGACCAATTTCATCATTTTGGTGGATGTTCAACTTTCCATCAAGATGACCCTGGCCGATCTGGAGCGCAAAATTAGACATGGCCTTGATTGGTCTTGCCATGTTGCGCGCAAACCGTTCACTAATCAGTGCACAGAGCAAAACCGTGAACAGTAGCGTTCCCAGAATGGTAAAAATTACGCTGCGAAACTGACGCTGGAACTGGTCTAAGGTGATTGATATCCGCAAAACACCGAGCATTTGACCCTTACGGACGATCGGTTTGGCAGCGTACAATCGGTCATCATTGGATAAAATACCTTTTGCTACGCCTTGCGCCGATTTATTTTGAAGCGCTTCCTTCACGCCCGGAACACTATACCAGTCCTTGACATGCCGATCTATATCTGGGGCAGACGTGGAAAGCAAGCGACCATCAGGCCCAAAGATTCGCAGTGTAACAGATTCCCGTGCACCATAGCGCTGAACCGTCAGTTTGGCTCGATCAAGATCGTTTTCCTCCAGTGCATCCGCAACGCTCTCGCTGAGCGCCGTACTCCAGGCATCTAAATCAGCCTGCCTCGACCTCATAAAATAGCCGTAGAAAGACCACAAAATATAGGTGGCTAGAATAGATGTTCCTAGTGCGGTGAGCGCCACATAGGTGACTAACAATTTTCGGTAGATTGAATTCCACCGGATGTGAACGGGTGACCAATCCATTAGAGTTTGTTCCTAATCAGGGGAGAGGGAGAAATGATTTCTAAAATGTTTTAGATGGTTTTGTGAGGTAGGCAAACAACTCACCTCCTCTGCCAGTTCTCCACTTATCTCCGGCTATTTATTTAAGGGTTTTGACCGGCGGCACGACTCCGTAAGACCGCTTTGATTCGTGCCAGAAGTTCACGAGTGTTAAAGGGTTTGGTGATATAGTCATCTGCACCCGCTTCTAATCCCCAAACTTTGTCAATGGGCTGGTCTTTAGCGGTTAGCATTAAGATTGGCACTTTCGAGAAGGCACGGATGCGCCAGCACAGTTCCATGCCATCGATTCCCGGTAGCATCAAATCTAAAATGATCACATCCGGTACTTGTTTGTGAAACAATTTGAGGGCACTTTGCCCATCTGCCGCTGTTGCTACCTGATAACCTTCTTTAATTAACGCGTAGCTGAGACTAGCCCGCAATGCCTCTTCATCATCGACGAGTAGGACGTGTGTCATTGTGGGTTTAAGGTTTTTTACATCTAAAGTATACATACTTAGCAGAATCCTTACGAGATAAAGCCACAGGATTAACGCTGTAAATCTATCTTTTGGAGGAGCTTAAGGCAGCCTAATTAGAATCTTGGACGTTTTCCTCCTAAAATACTCTTGTACATCATGATCCCAGGCCGCAATGTCTACCGAAACAAATATACCGACGCCCTCAACCTTAGGTGCGGATGCGATTGATGAAGCGATCGCCAAAGGAATTGATTTCGACGGTTCCCCGATTCCAGCAGAAAAACTAGAACTCTATCACAAAGTCATGGGTTTGGAAGCTGGACGGCAGCGCAGTGGCGTATCGAATACGATGCGTTCTAGAATTGTGCGAATTGGAGCGAAACACATTCCTCAAGAGGAACTCAATCAGATGCTGAGCAAGGCCCAATTTGCCCCATTAAAAGACAAAGAAATTGCTTTCTACTACAGCGGTAAATAACAAAAATTAATTATGAATTTCCCCCTGGAATTAAATAGATCCAGGGGGTTTTATGATTTTTGTCTTAGTGTTTATCTGCGGTTCCAAATCCAAAAATGAATATTTTCGCGATTCGCTTAAAACCTGATGAAGATTTAAGACAAAGCCTCGGACAGTTCGTCCAACAGAATAATATTCAAGCTGGTTTTATCCTCACCGCTGTTGGCAGCCTGAAACAGGCAACCCTTCGTTTTGCCAGCCAGAATTACTCTCAAGTTTTCAAGCAACAATTCGAGATTGTGTCCTTAGTCGGCACCCTTTCCACCCACGGACTTCATATACATATTTCTCTATCAGATAGACATGGTAAAACCCTCGGTGGACATTTGCTAGAGGGTTGCATCATCTATACAACGGCTGAAATCGTCATCGGCACTAGCGAAGATTTAGTCTTTCTCAGAACAGTGGATGAAAGTACTGGCTATAAAGAGTTAGACATTCAACCCAAAAACCCATCTTTTAATTGAGGCTTGGTAGGAGGTATTTAGGGAAACCGAATCATTAGAGTTCTGGCAAAAGGCGAATTTACCTCCTCGTATAAGTTCCCACTTAATCCCTCTAATCTGAGGGAATCTTTCTTGATCCCTCCCCACAAAGGAGAGGGATAATCCAGCACCCACACCGAGAATAAGTGATCGATTAGCTCAAACAAACATTCAGCCGAAGCTGCCAGTTGATGAGTCAAAGAAGGCGATTGAGGCATAAACGAAGCCAGCCAAACTCCAAAGCATCATGATTCAGCTAGCTGTTTTAAGGCTTGACTGAATTGGGCGGCTGCGGCAATCGTTGAGGCTTTTCGGAACTTTCCGGTTGTGGTAATTTTTGAGGCTTTGCGGAATTTTGTGATTCCGATGAGCTGCGCGGCTCCGGTGAATTTTGCCGTTCTACTGGAGTTTTTCGCTCAATCGGGGTGGAACGTTCAGACGCGTTTTCCCGTTTGGGAGGAGTGATTCGCTCAGTCGGGGTGGAACGTTCAGACGCGTTCTCCCGTTTGGGAGGAGTTTTTCGCTCAGTCGGGGTGGAGCGTTCAGACGCGTTTTCCCGCTTGGGAGGGGTTAACTGCTCAGTCGGGGTGGAACGTTCAGACGCGTTTTCCCGTTTGGGAGGAGCGATTCCCTCAGCCGGGGTGGAACGTTCAGACGCGTTTTCCCGCTTGGGAGGAGTTAACTGCTCAGCCGGGGTGGAACGTTCAGACGCGTTTTCCCGCTTGGGAGGAGTTAACTGTTCAGCCGGGGTGGAACGTTCAGACGCGTTTTCCCGCTTGGGAGGAGTTAACTGTTCAGCCGGGGTGGAACGTTCAGACGAGTTATCTCGCTTGGGAGGAGTTAACTGTTCAGCCGGGGTGGAACGTTCAGACGAGTTATCTCGCTTGGGAGGAGTTAACTGTTCAGCCGGGGTGGAACGTTCAGAGGAATTTGGTCGCTCAGTTGGGTTTTTCCCTTCTGTTGGATTGGGCTGCTCCGAAGAATTTGGGCGCAGCGAGGGAATTCTTCGCTCAATTGGAGTAGACCACTCCGGTGAGTTTTTCTGTTCAGGAGGAGTTAATTGCTCTGTTGGGGTGAATCGCTGCGGTAAGTTTTGGCGCTGGGTTGAATTTTTCCCATCCGTTGAGCTTGGTGAGCCTGTTACACTCCCAGGAACTGGGCTGTCGTGTTTAAACTGAACCTGAACATAGTAAGCTTCAGGCTTGCCGGTGCCGGGAAATTGATGGCCCTGAACACTGGAGATGGCTTCCTGATCAAAAGTGTCATTCGGGAAAGAACTCCCCATGACCTGAAGGCTATCGGAGATGATTTTGCCATTTTCATCAACCTTGACTCCCACCATCACGGCTCCACCATTGGGATGTCCAGCGGATTGAGAGGTTTGGGGATAGTTACGAGAGAGCTTTAGTGTTTGCGGGGGGTTAGTGACCTGATTTCGAGCCGACCAATTGTTGACATTTTCGCGCAAAGCCTGTTGATTTGGATCGCTGCTGTTGCTTGCGGAATTGCTCTGACCTGAAATCGGCGCGATCGTCTGAATAGTCTGCCCAGGAGCTTGTATAGACGTAGATTGCCCAA
Source organism: Microcoleus sp. AS-A8 (assembly GCA_039962225.1). NCBI lineage: Bacteria > Bacillati > Cyanobacteriota > Cyanophyceae > Oscillatoriales > Microcoleaceae > Microcoleus > Microcoleus sp. AS-A8. Next base: position 72,823 of record JAMPKV010000025.1, on the reverse strand, counting down.
ATTGATTTTGAAACTGTGTCCCTGTAAAGCCAGGATTTACGGCGATCGCTCCTGCTGGCGGTGGTGGTGGTAACGGTCGAGAGGTTTGGTTGGAATTAAACCTTTCTAATAGTGGCAGATTGTCATTGGCGGGGAGCAGCCCTGTGGTCAAGCCACCGACATCCGGACGCAGTTTGGAGCTATTGGTTATCTTAGAACCCGTAGCAATCTTAAACTGAGGATTGGCCGAAGATTTTCCCGATTGGCTAGTGAACACCTCCGATGGCAGGGGAGGTTCTCCTGGGTTTCTTTTGATGCCAGTCTGTACAGGGCTGTTACGGGCGACCTTACCGAGGTTAGTCGAGCGCCTCGGTATTTTCCAAGACCCGCCAACTGAGGGCAGAGGGTCGAATGACGGTAAATCCCCAAGGGACGGCGTGTTAGAAGATAGGGATGGCAGCGATGGTAAAGTGGAAGACCCAGAGGGTGGCAACGGCTTGAGCTGCTGATTGAGCGAGGGTGATAGGGGATCTAAAGGCAGAGCCGGCGGAGGGACGCGGCTCAACTCTTCTGGTTTTAATTCCAGCAGTTGAACATTCCGTATCGGCTTGGGTTTTTCCTGGGAGGACATCGGCAAGTAAGGTAAGGAAAACCCCAGCGCGGCATGAATACCGACGGAAGCGATAACAGCAATAGCCGTTGGTTGACTTAACTTATGGGGAAGGTTTTTGAAGAAGTTTGGGAAGCTTTTAGGAGAAGATGCGTAAGACATAGCAGTTACAGTTCACTCCGCTGGGTCGTTGCAGACAGTTTGTTAGTTCAAGCCGTTGACAGCAGTATCCGCCAAGAATCGCGAGTTTGACTTTTAATGATAGTCGAGCACGGTTTCTGGAAGAGCGCGATCAAGTCCCGTGTTTTTGAGTTGTATTGCTACAAAACAAAGACTACACCTTCAGTGACACGATTGAGACACTTTTACGATGAGTAGGGAAAAGTAGGGCAATTTCAGGGTGGGGCGATCGCATAAATCCGCATAAATCACTTGCTCTGGCAGGGTTGCTCGTTCCACCACAAAAGCATGATCCAATAGCTGACGTCGCCGTAGGACTTCCCACACTTCCGGGTAGACTGAACTGACTTTCATAAGTACCACGACATCTGCCCAGTCTAAAATTGTTTCCAGTTCCCCCACATTATAAAGAGCCGGAAGTACAACCAGGCGCTCTTGCCTCACGGTTAAGGGTATTCCTAAAACTGATGCCGCCGCCATGGGCGAACAAACTCCAGGTACCGTCTGCACCTTACTTTCAGGATGTAACTGTTGCAGCGTCTGGGCTAAATAAGTAAAGGTGCTGTAAAAACTGACATCTCCTTCACAGACAAACGCCACATCTTGACCTAACTGGAGATAGTGCCAAACCTGCTCAGCGGCAATTTGCCACGCTTGAGTCAAGGTAACCATATCCTGCACATACGGAAAGGCCAAGGCCAGTGGCACTTGATGACTGCCCAGCCACGGGGCAACAATTTGTTGAGCCACTCCTGGCTTACCTTGAATACCCTCAGGAAAAGCTACTACAGGGGCTTGCTTCAACAAACGCAGTCCTTTGAGAGTGATCAGTTCCGGATCGCCCGCTCCGACGCTTATACCGTAGAGTGTGCCAACTTGTACGGGATTCACTGGTTAAGTTTGATGAATACGGATCAATAATGACCTGTTTTGGACTGTCCATGCACAATCTAAAATCTCAAAGGCCATTACCGAGTGTTATTTTACCGGGCTTTTTTGTCGGTGCGCTCGAATACTCTGATTTAGAGCCATCTCTCCCACCACTAGGATTGCCTCGCTGGAACCTACAATCCTTGGGCTGGCGGCTGTAAAACTTCCTCTTGAGGAGGTTTGGCAATTTCCGCGATCGCTTCTCGCTGTCCCTTTGGGGCAATCGCCATTCCCGAAACAGGAGCCGAAATGGGCACTTCCTCAACTTCGGGCAATTTTTCGAGTGCCAGACGAGATGAGGGACTCGCACCAGATAAGCGCTTCAACAGTTTGGGTCTGGGGTCGTGTAATAAGTAAATAATTTGATCGCCCGGTTGCCAATTATCCGTTGCTGGAACAATTTGAAAACTCGATTCCCGTTCCACCAATAACGGCAAAAGTTCACCAGACCGAATTAAGGCTTGTAAGTGAGCTTGCTGAAACGCAAATCCGGGTTCTTTTAATGCCGTTTTGCCCAACTTAACTTGCCCCTCACTCAGGTACTGATTCCAGGCTTTGATCGGAACTTGGGGGATAAACGCCTGACTCACCTTGCCTTGGGTCGTTGGAGCATTACCCTGAGGATCGCGAGGAAATACGGCTAAGACACGCGGGGGTTGAAACTCCTCAGCCGCTCGTTGTGCCAGAACTGAGTTCACCTCACCATTACTCGTCATCGCGAGGAATGTACCCATCGAGTCAAGTCCCGCTTCTTCCAAGGCTTTTATGTCCAAACCGCTGCTTTGAATCACCGGCAGATTCTCTCGCTCTGCTTTTTCACAAGCTTCGGGGTCGGTATCGATGAGTACCACCGATTCTCCTCGCTCTTGAAAGAGACGGGCAATCAGACGGCTTAATGGATTACAGCCAATGATCACAGCCCCCGTTGCGCCAAAGTGCCGATTCAGTTGCAGCCACTGGGCGACCCAGCGTGCGGTCAATCCTTGCAAAAAAACCGTCAACAGGATCGTGAGAAAGACTAGGGCTTTAATCGAAGCACCACCATTAATCCCCCGCTGTGTCAGGAGAATGGCAAACAAGGAAGCCACAGAGGCACTGACAATTCCTCTCGGAGCAATCCAGGACAAAAACAATTTCTGTCGCCAGTTCAGCCCACTGTTCCAGGTACATAAGGTGATACTGATGGGACGCACGACCAACATAAGTACCAGGACTGTAAACAAGCTACCCCAACCCAGCGCAAAGACACTGGCGATGGATAGGTCAGCCGATAGCAGAATGAAGAGTACCGAGACACCGAGAACCGTTAATTGCCCTTTAAACCGCCGCAACAACCGCTCTTCCGGGAGGGCAGACGCGCCCACAACCATTCCGGAAACCACAGTGGCCATTAGCCCGGATTCAGAGCGAATCATTTGCGCCAAGCCAAATAAACCCCACATGCCAGCCAGCACGACTAAATTTTTCAGGTCTTCTGAGATAAAGCTGGCACGTTTGAGAATCAATCCCAGCAACCAACCCCCCGTCGCGCCGATGGTAGCGCCGATACCGAGGCGCAAGCTCAAGCCAATAATGGCTTCTGACGGACTCGCATCCCCATTCAAAATCGTGTCTAACACGACAACGGCAAGAATGGCTCCCACCGGGTCAATTAAAACGCCTTCTCCCTCTAGAATCGTTGCGACTTGCCGATCCACTTGTACGTGTTTGAGCAGAGGGCTAATCACCGTTGGACCTGTAACAACGACTAAAGACGCATAAAGAAAGGCAATAGGCCAGGGAAATTCACCCAGCCAGTGAGCCGCCATGCCACCCCCCAGCAATGTGATCAGAGTGCCTAGGGTGACTAAGTTCCTGAGACTTCCGGAGACTTTACCTAAGTCCCGCAGTTCCAGGTTGAGTCCTCCCTCAAAAAGAATGACCGCCACGGAGAGCGCGACAATTACTTCCAGACCGACTCCCAGGCTCTGGGGGTGCAACACAGCCAAGCCATCTGGCCCCAAGAGCATACCAAACATCAGCAGAAAGACGATGCTGGGAACCTTGAGGTATTCCGCGATAACCTGAGCACTGATCCCGGCAAGAACAGCCACGATCATCTGTAGTGTGAGTTCAAATGATCCTTCCATATGCGTTAAGTATCGCAGGTGATCAATTCAGATTTAAATGCCTCATTGGCTGTATCCAACAGCAAAAGCGGGTTTAGAAGCCATAACATTTGGGGCATATCATCTGAAAATTGGAAACGGGCAAGATACTTCATATCAGGGTATTACTTTCAAGAAATCTAGGTATGGATACGGCCTTAGTTCCAGAAGGAGTGGCAAGTTCATCACCCTAGATTGCTGGATTAGGCTTGAATTCAAGAAGGCAAGAGAATGAACAATTTTTGGCGTAATAGACGAGTTGGATTCATCACGGAGTTATTTTTTGGTTAGGGATTTATTGGCGAGGTGGAGGGATTTTATTCTAGTGTGTGATGAATTCAGCGAATTGCGTTCTCTCGCTTCTATATATTCCGGATTCATTAGTGTTGGGCAGGTAGGAAGATGGGCGGGGCGTGTTCTGATGGACTTCAAAACAACTGCCCTATTGTTGCACTAGCATTAATAAGGCAGTGATGCCCTGAGCTAGAGGCGAGTTGGCTGTGGCATCTACCCTAAAAAAGAGCGCGCACTCTGTAAAATCCTATTTTTGGTAAGATGTTTCTCCTTTTGAGCGAATGCATTGTGTTTGTAGGTATGTGATTTTCACTTTAATTTCTCGATTGCCTTTGTCAGAATTTATTCTAGAGATGATTCAATGGCATCGCCTGCCTACAATTTTTCAAATTTGGGTTTCTATTTTGAAGGAAAAGTTAAATTGGGATTCATTCCGGGTATTTTAGCACCTAGCTTTGCGAGGGAAAGTCTGCTCCAAGAGGCTTTGGCTCTCAAATCTTGCTGGCGTCAACCGTTGAGGGCATACGTTAAATTTTGCGCGGCCTTGAAGGCTGTGCTTTGCAGAATCGTTCTCAATTCAGACGATTAATACCTCATTGGGTAAAGGTTTGAGGACAATGATCTCTTCTTTCACTCCTTCATAGAGTAGTGTATTTGACGGTTGTGTTTCAAAACCCTTCTCCTTCTCTAGGGAGGGAAACCGTGCCCCACTCTTGTTCCTGTGTTCAATTCGCTATAAAATCAGATTATTAGTAAAAATTAGCCTATGTTTCTCACACAAAAGAACGCGATTCGAGGTGGAGTTTATGATCGAGGAAAAGCTGACTTGAGTTGATCTCGATCAAAATAAGACGCTCTCCATCGTTCCAGGATTAGACAACCTGGCAACTTGCGTTAACACCAGAGGAACATCCTGGAAATAGCACCTTCATGAATGCAGATTGCAAGGGTGCGGCAACTATACTCAAAAAAGTAACCACAATCTGGATTTCCAAGGAGTGGCTAGGGGGATTGTGTTAGCTGAGCGGGGTGTGATAGCGCACAGAACCCTTAACGAGTTAATGTCGGAAGAATTCCCTCTCAACCATTAGGTAGGGATGGGAATTACAAAACTGGAAAGTTACTGGGAACAGCATACTGCTGCTTTGAGCAACGACAAAGAGCGAAAAGAGCGATCAATGGGTGGGATGCCACGAGGACTGCAATTAGCAACGAGCAGCAATCTGAATTGTTGGTAGAGATGGATCATCAAACTTTTACTTGGGGTCGTTCACGTAATAGAAGTCGTAAAACGGAACGCTGGGTTGAAGGACTGTGGATTGTAGGATTACTTTTAGCCGCGCTGCTCTTATTTGGTATTAATTTGGGCAGTCCTCCCCTGTTAGAGGGGAGTGAAGGAGGGCTTGCCCTGGCAGCTCGTGAAATCACAAAAGCACCATTAGAGATTTGGCAATGGCTTCATCCCAAGCTGGGGAGTAAGCCTTCTGTGCCAGAGCCCCCTCTTTTAGAGCTGCTAATTGCGGGAGCTTATAAAATTGGTGGTTTTAATGAATGGATGACACGTTTACCGGGTGCTATCCTCAGTGCCCTGTCTGTACCGCTTTTGTATGGCATTGGACGAGAAGTCTTTCCCTCCCGTCAGAGCGCGATTTTTTCAAGTTTAATTTATCTGACGTTTTTACCCGTAGTCTGTTGGGGGCGTTTGGCGAGCGTAGACGGGGCAACGCTGTGCTTTGTCATGTTTGTAATGTGGAGTGTGTTGCGATCGCGCCGTGACTTGCGTTGGTCACTCGGTATCGGCATAGGATTAGGGTTGATTGGCTTGAGTCAAGGTATCCCCCTGACCCTTTTACTCTTGGGCATTGCCTTGGTGTTTCTGGCGTGGGATACTCCTAGGCTCTTAACCTCCGGGTATTGGTGGATCGGTTTACTCCTAGGGAGTACCCCTGGTTTGGCTTGGTGCGGTCTAGCCCTCTTCTCTGACCCTGAGATGTTTCTCTCAAAAGCCCTCGTTAACACCTCTTTGGGGAGTTTTTGGCTACCGACGACGGCTCCCCAGAGCCTGGTTGGGTATTACCTAATCCAAATCTTAAAATTCTCAGTCCCCTGGTTACTCTTCTGGCCTTACGGGTTGCGACTCGCCTGGGAAAATCGGATTTGGGGCTGGGCCAAATTAGTACTTGTTTGGTCTGTCCTTTATAGTGTGGCGATTTTAGTATTGGTCAACCAGTTGTCCTGGTATGTCTTGCCTGTTTACCCAGCCTTAGCGCTGGCGGGTGGAGCCTATCTGGCGGAACTCAGGAATGGGCCGACGCGCCAATCTTATCCCCGCCTCTGGAGCATGGGCTTGATGGTAATGGGTTTAGGTGCGATCGTCGCTAGCCTTGTCTTCGCTATTTTGCCTGCAACAGACCGCTCTTTATCGGTAATTTTGGCCTCTGTGGCTTTGACAATGAGCGTCTCGGCTGTGCTAGTGGCTCGACGTGATTTGCAATTTATTCTGATTCTGTTCTGGGGGATGTACATCTCCCTGCTGCTTTTTATGACCTCTCCCTATTGGAGTTGGGAATTAGAAGCGGCTTATCCTGTTAAAGAGGTTGCTGCCATCCTCAAGCGGGGTACTGTTGAACAACAAAAGATTTACGCCTCTTTGCCTGCACAACGTCCTGCTCTGAAATTTTATAGCGAACGCGAAGTTGTCCCAGCCTCTGATTCAGAACTCAAACAGCGCTGGAAACAAGAAAAACCACTCTACTTATTACTGGACGCTAAAACCCGCGATCGGTTGCATCTAGAGCCAGCTAAAGTTGTGGGTAAAACCGAGGAATCTAGCTGGGTGTTGATCACTCAAAAATCTAACTGAACGAGAAATCGGTCTGCTCTACTCCACACAGCCATAACCCTGCCTATTTCTGCTAGTTTTAGCCACTAACAAAGATGGCTATACAGGTATTGAGAGTCTTCCCAATCTTGTTCGGTTAAGAGTGAACGCGGAGAGTCTTTCCTTAAAAATTCTCCGCATCAAACACGGCCCCCTGCCTTCAACCGAATTCTAGGGAACTGCCTTCTCCTAGAAGATGTATCTCATTCAAAACATTGGGCAAAGTACCGATGTTGCTCGTTCCACAGGTGCTTTGCCCCTAAGCCGTCAGAGAAATGCGTGGCGAAAATTTTTGAGTAATAACAATTGCGCTTACTCAAAAACCAGAGGTTCCTCGCTCTGGCTGAACCTAGGGGGTTGTGTTTAACAGACAGTAACTCTGACTTTATCCTTGACTTTTGACTCAGCCCTCAAGACGCCTCATTCCTCATCAGTTTCTTCGAGAGCGTCAAGTTGCTTCAGGTGAATATGCTTGCGGCCTAGGGTGATTTCAAATTCATCTCCGGGCTGTAAGCCCATCTGTTTAGTATAGGCAGAGCCAATCAGTAAATTACCATTAGACTGAACACTAATGCGATAACTAGCGCTACGTCCCCCACGTCCATTGCCATTGGCTTTGCTGTCTAACTCAATTCCCTCCGCATCAATGAGTGCGTTGAGGAATTTCATCATATTGACTCGCTCTACCCCGTTTTTTGTAACGGTGAAGTAGCCACAGGCTCTCGCTTTTTCTTCTTTGCTGAGATTACCCAGCTCTTTAACTTTCAGAATCAGCGCCTCACCCTCTAGGGGGTCCATTTTTTTCTTTTTAGCCATCAACTTGAATCTAAAACTATGGAGATTAAGTGGTATGCAGTGATTTTGCTTGACTGACTAGAAACTAAGATAACAAAATCTTAGTGTTGTATCAGCTTCTAAAACTATATTACACAAAATAGGTCAAGTTCGTTCGCTATATTTGTTTACTCAGGGTTTGTAACTGACGCCAAACCTCTGCAAGAGTTTGTGAACAACTGATACATCTCGATACTGTTAGTTGTTTCAATCGGCGATGTCTTACACAAGGAAAAACAAGGTCGGCTCACGGCTGCCTCGATTTCACCCAAAATCAAGCCTACAGATCAAGACATAATGTGTCAGGTTGGTAGTACAGCCTTCGCTGGAGACCCCTACAACTAATTGAACAATTCACATGAGCGACCTCAAGAAGAAGCCTAAAGCAAACTTAGCCTTGCTACTCTGGCATTACTCCAGCCTAGGGTTGATTTCAACCAAGTACTGTACTGCCTGAATTTTCAATTTTTATGAAGCTCACAACTCGCGGACACTATAGTGTAAAAGCGCTGTTAGATCTAAGCTTACAGCAAGGGTTTGGACCGACATCTGTTAAAGCGATCGCACGGCGACAAGACATTCCAGCTCCCTATTTAGAGAAGCTGTTGATTGAAATGCGTCGTGCCGGTTTAGTTAACTCGGTTCGCGGTGCTCAAGGAGGTTATCAATTAGCCCGCCAACCCGCACAAATTTCTCTCGGTCAAATCTTAGAAGCTGTGGGTGAAACAATCGAACCCCTACGTGGACATACACCAGACGCGGCTCAAGCCGGAGACTGGGTAACCTTCACACTTTGGCATCGATTACATCAAAAGCTGAAAGAAGCATTGTACAGCATAACGCTAGCCGACCTTTACTACGATGCTCGTAGCTGGCAAGCGGCAATGGGAGAAGAAACGAGCTTTGTTGTTTAATTTTTCTTCTAAAAATGTCAAAAAAGGTGGAAAGCCTGTCATGAGGACGTTGATTCCGAATTTAGAGAAGAATTACCTGATCGCTTCTACAGCTTTTCAACAAACTTTGGGGAGGCAGATGAAATGAGTGAGGGCGGGGTTAAAAAAACACCAGACAAACCCATTCATCATCGAGGGAAATTTTTTACCCTTCCATCCTTCTTCCAAGAATAGCTTGAGGTCGAGCCGGATGCTGAAGTTACAGTTTTCGATTGCTTAATCTTACCAGAATAGAAGCCGTTGAGCCTGATCGATAGAGAGAGATTTCGCCATAAACGAGGACAATTACAAGCGATAGGTGACAAACTTGAATATGACTCGCTAGATGTATCGCTGTATCGACTGACTGCTCAAGGGAGAGCTATTGCTCAAGAAGCAAGGTTTGTGTTACCAACTAAAGACAGGAGCCAGCCGTCAGGAACACAGATAAGAGCTAGACAACGGATACATAAGCTCCTGAAACTTTCCACTCATTTTTAACGCATGAAGTGGAAGAGGTGGACGCTCTGCTGCTTAAAAATCCCTAGTTCCGTAAAAAACTGAAAACTATATTGATAAAGTAGTCAGGTGCGGAACACTTTAATAAATGGATGCGAAAAGCTTTGCTGCTGTGCCCAGCGCCATCGCAGCAAACTCACTGCCCACAGCTACCGTTTTACTGATGGCGGCTAGTCTGGATTACATAATAGGTGACCCTTGGGGCTGGCCTCATCCCGTGCGAGTCATGGGCTGGGTCATTTCTCAATACACTCAGTTTGTACTCAAGCGATGGAATCGTAAAGACGAGCCAGAGCAAGCTACCTCAAAAGAATGGAAAGATACAACTCCTACTCCAGAGCAAGAGGCTGCGAGTAACATCCCTGAAAAAAATTCTGCTCTTGTTCAGTGGCAACGCCGTTGCGCTGGCATCCTATTAGCAGTTGGGCTTATCCTGGGCAGCGGACTAGCTGGCTGGCTAATCGTGCGAGGTGCAAATTGGATTCATCCCTTCGTGGCTGTTGCGGTAGAGAGCATTTTACTCGCCAGTTGCTTGGCGGGTCGAAGTTTGCGAGACGCGGCTGCTGATGTGTTACAACCCTTAGCGGCTGGGCAATTAATTCAGGCACGTTCTCAATTAAGTCAGTATGTCGGTCGAGATACCGAAAAACTGGACGCCCCAGAAATCCTGCGAGCGATTTTAGAGACGGTGACGGAAAATGCGACGGATGGGGTAACCGCTCCCTTGTTCTATGCCATTATCGGAGCCTTTTTGCCTGGAGTCGGTAGTGTTCCCCTCGCTCTTGCTTACAAAGCCGCCAGTACCCTAGATTCCATGGTCGGCTATCGCGTTGAGCCTTTCACCGATTTAGGTTGGTTTAGCGCCAAACTCGAAGACTATCTCACCTGGTTACCCTGTCGATTAACCGTGATTACCCTGGCGCTGCTGTCTGGAAAACCCCAACAAGTCTGGCGTCTGTGCCTCCGCGATGCCATCAAAGACCCCAGCCCTAATTCCGGCTGGAGTGAGTGCGCTTATGCAGCAATTTTGGGCGTTCAACTGGGAGGAAGCAACTGGTATCAGGGCGTGGCGAAATATAAACCCCTGCTGGGTGACCCGGTTTATCCCATTACACGAGAAAAAATTGAGCAAGCCTTAGGACTGACACGGTATTGCGTCTTGATTTGGTTGGGGGGTACATTCGCCGCTTTATTTCTGATTGGGCAATAAGTTTGGGGTCTAAATCTCTAATAATTAATTATCCCCTGGATGATTGATTAGCAAAAGTCGGGTAGCCAAGCGATGGAAACACTTGCTTACGTACATTTGACAGCATCTTCTGAAAGCCTCGAAAGCGCTCAAAGCAGGTGCTTTGAACAGCTCAACTGGAAAAAACTGCCGAGCTCCGCCTGGATACATCTGGGCGCAATAGCCATCTCCTTAGCTGTGTTGGGGATGGTCAGTAATAGCGCCTTGGCCCTTCAAACCGGCAATCAGGGGTCACAAGTCACGGCGCTTCAGCAAAAGTTGACAGCCACTGGCTTCTACAAGGGACAGATTACTGGATTCTACGGACCGACCACCCAGGAAGCCGTCAGACGATTTCAGCAAGCTCAGGGATTACCTATAGATGGGATTGCAGGACCCAACACGTTGTCGGCTTTATACGGCACGTCTGGCAGTAGTAGCCTGCCCATCGCTATTTTGCTGCGGCGCGGCAGCCGTGGAATTCCTGTCACCCAGTTGCAAAATACCTTAAAAGCCCAAGGATTCTATCAAGGCCCAGTGACGGGCTACTATGGTGGGTTAACTGAGGAAGCGGTGAGAAAATTTCAGCAAGCCCAAGGATTATCTGTCGATGGGATGGCTGGCTCAAAGACCTTGTCAGCTTTAGGGGGTAATTCTGACATCGGTGGCATCCCTACAGGCACACAGCTACAGTTCGGTAACAGCGGTTCTGCTGTAACTCAACTGCAAAATCGGTTAAGCGCTTTAGGTTTCTACAAAGGGCCAATAACTGGATTTTATAGTGAGTTGACCGAGGCCGCTGTCAGAGATTTTCAGCGTTCTAGGGGACTGAGCGTGAATGGCATTGCTGGCCCAACCACCTTGGCGGCATTACAGGGTAATCTTGGGAGTAACTCGACAACGATACTTCAGCGAGGCAGCCAGGGTAAGGCTGTGAGCCAATTACAAAATCGATTGAGAGCTGTGGGGGTCTATCAAGGGCCTGTCACTGGCTACTATGGGGAGTTGACGGAGGCCGCCGTCCGAAAATTTCAGCTCTCTAGAGGATTAAGTGTCAATGGCATTGCTGGCCCAACCACCTTAGGGACATTACAGAAAGTTTCTCCCAATTCTAGTCCTACAGCGATTGCTTAAAGGGGCAACACGAAGCGATCGCAATTCGCCCATTGATACAGCCGAATACGTCCCAAGCGTATAAATATAGTGAGGGCTGGGAAAAATTTCTATCTCTTAGAGATGACAGATAGAATTTTTCTGATGCAGCTTGCCTTTCGCTAGTGATGAACCAACCCATCAGGATGTCTACTCAAATTGTTAATATTCTTTCCGCTGAAGAACTACGCCGCACGGTCAACCGTTTGGCCTCGCAAATCATTGAGCAATCGGGAGATTTGTCTCAATTGGTACTGGTGGGTATTTACACCCGGGGTGTAGTTCTCGCTCAGCTACTAGTGCGTCAGATTGAAGTGTTAGAGCAGGTGTCGGTGCCTTTAGGCGCGCTAGATATTACCTTTTACCGAGATGATTTGGATCAGATTGAACTGCGAACTCCTGCAAAAAGCGATATTGCTTTCGATTTGTCTGGCAAAAAAGTGATTCTTGTCGATGATGTCATTTATAAAGGACGGACGATTCGCGCCGCCCTGAATGCGGTGACGGAATACGGTAGACCCCAAGTGATTCGGTTATTGGTTTTGGTCGATAGAGGTCATCGCGAGTTACCCATTCATCCTGACTTCATCGGTAAGCGTTTATCAACAGCTTCTGAAGAGCAAGTGAAGGTTTATCTCCAAGATATCGATGGGCGCGATGGTGTGGAGTTAATCAGAGTGTCTAAATCGGATTTGTGAGTTTTCAGGGATTCAGCGGGATGACGTGCAAGCTCGATGGGACAATCGAGATTATTCATCAACCTGCCGAGATTCAAATTTTGAGTTATGAGAGAAACCCAGACGCGGAAGGCAGACCACCTAAGGATTTGTCTGGATGAAGACGTGCAATTTTCTAAAAATGCGAATGGATTGGAACGTTACCGCTTCACCCACTGTTGTTTACCCGAACTGAACCGTCGTGAGATTGATCTAACGACCACCTTCTTGGGCAAATCCCTAGGCGCTCCCTTGCTGATTTCTTCGATGACCGGTGGTACACAACAGGCGAAGACGATCAATTTTCGTCTGGCTGAGGTAGCCCAGCAGTATAAGCTTGCGATGGGGGTGGGTTCCCAACGGGTTGCGGTCGAGAATCCCCAAGTTGCCGATACCTTTGCCGTGCGCTCGCTCGCTCCTGATATTCTGTTATTGGCTAATCTCGGTGCTGTCCAACTGAATTACAGTTACGGACTCGATGAGTGTCTGCGCGTCGTTGAACTTTTAGAAGCCGATGCCTTAATTTTGCATCTCAATCCTTTACAGGAGTGCATTCAGCCCAACGGAGACACTAATTTTCGCGGTTTAATTGACAAAATACAAAATTTGTGCAATAAAATCCCAGTCCCCGTGATTGCCAAAGAAGTGGGAAATGGCATCTCAGCCGCTATGGCGCAAAAGCTAATCGAGGCGGGAGTCAGTGCGATTGATGTGGCTGGGGCGGGGGGGACATCTTGGGCGAAGGTAGAAAGTGAGCGAGCCTTAAACGAACAACAGCGCCGCTTGGGATTAACCTTTGCCGACTGGGGACTGCCGACGGCGGAGTGCATTGTCGATATTCGCGCCATCGCCCCAAACATGCCCTTAATTGCCTCTGGGGGATTGCGGAATGGCTTAGATGTGGCAAAGGCGATCGCCTTAGGAGCCGATCTTGGTGGTCTGGCATGGCCCTTCTTACAAGCTGCCGCTGAATCGACCGCAGCCGTCGATGCCTTGGTGCAGTTATTAATTGCCGAACTCACCACAGTTCTTTTTTGCACCGGTAACGCCACTTTAGCTCAGCTCCAGTACTCTAACGCCTTGCAAAAGCTAGCATAAAGGTATAAAGCGTTGGGAATTGCGAATTACGAATTGCAAGTCGAGTTCTTGATTCAAAACTGAGGGCGTAAGGGCACTGCCCTGAGGTAACTCTCCCAACAGTTCATGCTTTACGTTCTACTGACCACTGCCTACTCCTCACTGTCAATGAATCAATTTCTCAAGCAAACTTTTGCAAGCACGATTGGTAGCCTTGCAGGTCTGATTTTGTTTTTTAGCTTAGGAACGGGCGGACTGCTGTTTTTACTGATTGCGGCGGCGGTTAAAGATACGGGCCCCCAAGTTAAAGATAAGTCTGTGCTGATTTTCGATTTGTCTTTAAATATTACCGATAGTGAACCGACTTCCAGCACCAGCGATGCGATTGGGGAAGCACTTTCGGGCGAAAGGGCAAAATCAGTGACCCTACGCACAGTTTTAGATACCCTCGACAAGGCACGTCAAGACAAGCGAATTATCGCCCTCTACCTAGACGGAAGTCGCAACGCTGGTGGCATGAGTACGGGATTGGCAACCCTAAAAGAAGTTCGCCAAGCGCTGGAGCGTTTTAAAGCCACTGGGAAAAAAATCATTGCCTACGATGTGGACTTAGAGAAGCGGGAATATTACCTGAGTTCAGTCGCAGATACACTCGTTCTCAACCCGATGGGAACTGTGGAACTCAATGGCTTTAGCTCTCAGCCCATATTTTATACAGGGGCGATGGAAAAATATGGCATTGGTGTGCAGGTACTCCGGGTAGGAAAATTTAAATCAGCGGTGGAACCGTTCATTCTCAAAAAGCTCAGTCCGGAGAATCGACAACAAACTCAAACGTTATTAAGTACGCTTTGGGGTGAATTTATCACAACGGTTGGGGCAAACCGCAAAATCCCTCCTCAACAGTTACAAGCGATCGCCAATAGTCAAGGGGAGTTTACAGCATCAGAGGCGCGTCAACGTCGCTTGGTGGATCGAGTTGCCTACCTTGATGAGATAGTCGCTGACCTGAAAAAGCTCACCAATAGTGATAAAGAGGATAAATCATTCCGGCAAATTTCCTTTACCAGTTATACCAAAGCTCAAAACCCCGACTTTCAGCCACGCAATTCTAAAAATAAGATTGCCATTGTTTATGCTGAGGGTGAAATCGTTGATGGTCAAGGCAGTGTGCAGCAGGTCGGGGGTGACACCTTTGCCAAACGGCTGCGTGAAGTGCGGCAGGATGAAGACGTAAAGGCGGTGGTGTTACGAATCAATAGTCCTGGGGGTAGTGTCACCGGTTCGGAGAGGATTCAACGGGAGGTCGTCCTGACTCATAAAGAAAAGCCGGTGATTGTCTCCATGGGAGACTATGCCGCCTCTGGTGGCTACTGGATTGCGACGGGAGCGGATCATATTTTTGCCGAACCCAATACAATTACCGGTTCCATTGGCGTTTTTGGGTTGCAGTTTAATATCCAAAAGCTGGGTACCGATAATGGCCTGAGTTGGGATGTGGTTAAAACCAGCCAGTTTGCGGACAGCCGCACTATTTCTCGCCCCAAAACTCCCCAAGAGTTAGCGATCGCGCAAAAAATCGTCAATCAGATTTATGATCAATTTCTCGACAAGGTAGCACAGGCTCGAAAACTGCCGAAACAAAAGGTCGCACAAATTGCTCAGGGACGTGTTTGGTCAGGTCAAGAAGCCAAGCAGTTGGGTTTGGTGGATAAGTTTGGCGGCATTGAGGATGCCATCCAATATGCAGCCAAGCAAGCCGAGCTGGGCGAGGATTGGGAAGTGGAAGAGTATTCACAATCTCAGAGTTTGGAAGAACGGATTTTGAAGAAACTGATCGGCAAGGTAAGCGCCCAAAACCCGAAAATTTCTGATCCACTGACGGCAGAATTTATAAAATTACAAGGAGATTTGGCCATTTTCCAAGCTCTGAACGACCCTAAAAGCATTTATGCTCGTCTGCCTTTTAACTGGCGAATTGATTAATCTACTAAAATTCAGTGAAATTACGGTTACATTTGGCGAGAAGATGGGTAAAGTAGATGAATACCACCAATTAAAACTTTACACATCTATCCATGGGTATAAAAAACAAGCGCTTCCTGATTCTGATTGCAACCTGTAGTGTAGCTGGCGTCATTCTGGGAGGAACGGCGAGCTGGGCCTCTACCAATCAGTGCTTGCAAGCTGAGCATCTGACGAGCGAGTGCCTAACCCAAGATCCAGTGACCAAAACCGTTCAAGGTATGAGTGTTGGCTTATTAGCAGGCGCGGGCGCGGCGGTTGGTGCAGCTTTCCAAGTGAAGCGTCAGTGATAGATGGGGGGATTGGGTTGAAGGTTGTTCGCGTAGCGTTCCCCGTAGGGGTAGGTTTGAAGGTTTGAACGCATCAACCTCTTTTGCCTGCCAACGTTCAACTTTCAACTCAGAACTTACGCAGCTATACCATCTCTAGCGGTCATATGCGTTACGCTACGCTAACCCACCGGACAAATAGAGACTTTGTGTAAGCCCTCACCTCTCCTTCGAGTCTCCAATAATCAAAAGCGATAGTTGCGAATCCCCTGTTTTGAGCCTTGACTCACCCGCGCCCAAAGGCTGACTGGGACACTTTCACCTTGGGCACTGACCTTAATTTCCATCAGAACGGGCGGTTTGGGTGGTCGCTGACTTGGCTCCACAGGCTGTAAAATTTGAGATGACTCGTTGGAGCTGTTGGAACGAGCTGCACGTAAATCAGCGTTAATCTGATCCCGTTGATCTTCAGGGATGTAGTAAGTTTCCAGTCCATACTCGACAAAGCCATGTTTAGCCAAGCCTTTGAGAGCCACTTGATTAGCCGGTAGTTGGGACGGGCTAAAGCGGCTGACGGCTATAGGTTTCCAAGCTTTTGGCAGTTGAGTTGAAGCCGAAGTTTTGGGCGCGTTTGGTTCTTGCAAAATTACATAGACGTAAGTACCTGGCTTGATAAAGGTTAGTTCCTTCCCATTAGCCGGGTTCTTGGGCAATTCCTGCCAACCTGGAAGCTTACGTAAATTGTCTTGAATCGAAATGTCATATCTTAACGTCTGGGAGTAGCCCCGTAAGAGTTCGTAAGGGTCTACGGGTATGGTTTGGAGGATAACGGTTTTGCCAGTCAGTTGAGTGTACACGGCTTGAGCTGGTACGGCAAGAATCAGCGCGGTTTGAAATAAAAGAGGTACCCAAAATCGCCAGATAGATATGGGACGAGGAGATTCAGGTGTGGGAGGGGGAGATTCTGAGGTAGCAGTCACGAGTTGAACGTTGAGAGTTGGCAGGTTGAAAGTTTAACCTTCAAACCTTCAAACCTTCAACCTTGAACCCCTAACTCCTCATGGTTCGGACGTAACGCTCAAACCATAAGCCGGCGGCAATCACACCCAAACCGCACAAGAGTAAGACGAAGGATTTAAACAGTAAATCGGTGTTATATTCCAGCATTCGACTGAAAATCTGTAGAGTTAGTAGCACCATCCCACCCCAAAATAAGCGACGCTGCCCCTGTGACAATCCTTCACGGATTAAACCCACCGCCAGCAGAAATAAGAGTAGGTTGAAGATTAGTACCGCCACGGTTGGACTTCTACTGATGTTTAGATGCCAATAGGGAACGAAGGCGCTGAGGATAATCATGCTAGCTACAAGGCTTGTTGTCAGATTGACTCGACGCAACAGCAACAGTCGCCCCCATTCCCAGAGAGTCAAGCCGCTTAAAAGCAGGATATCGACTTGCAAAGGCAACGGTAGTGTTGAGCTGACATCAGCAGACAGTCCTGATGGGGTGTTCCATATACCCAGGAAGGATAGGACATAAAACAGAAGACTGAGAAAGGTGACGGCAAGAGTACGGGCTATGCCATCGAATGACTCGTCTGTCGGTGGAATTTTCCAAAGCGAATCACTATAAGCCCATAAAAGTGCAGGGGGTAGGGCACAAGCGATCGCAGCCATCCAACCGGATGAACCCACCACATCCAGGCGAATTAAGCTAGCCTCTAGGGAAAAAACCATCGCGACAAGGGCAATGCGAAAAATCCAGCGCGATCGGCACCAGTAAGCTAGAGGGATAAACATTAAACCACCTAACACGGGCATATATTGCACCATCAGTCGCAGCCAAGAAAACTCGCCTAGAGTGCCAAATTCTGACGAACCCCACAGAGACGTCAAATACCCTAGCCCAATTAAGAGGGCTGACAACATGCCCAACAACGTCAACCGTAGGCAATAAGCCATCGCTAAGACGCCCAAACCCCAAACCAGATACAACTGATACAGCAACCCACTCTGATGAAACATTTGGGACATCAGCGCCATATTCGCCCCTAGTACCAGCGCCCCTAAGACTAATAAGCCCTGTCCCAAGCGGCGTTGCCATCCCTCAGTCGGGCGTCGCCATAGGTAGAAGCCAGCGGTGTTGATGCCCACAAATCCACTCAACAGTAAGATAACCTTCAGTCCCCGTGACCATGCTTGCCAATTCGCAGCGACAAAGGTGATGATGGCTAAGCCTAACAGGACACTACCCAGTCCCAGCAAAATAATGATGAAACGGTTACGGGCAGACGCTTCAATGTCACTGAATAGGTAGCGTTGGGATAGTTGTTCGTACAAAAAATCATCAATTAATTCCTCAGTGCGCCATTGCTCTACTTCTTGGCGTAACTGGCGACGAAATTTCTCGGAAAGCATAACAACCTCGGCTGGAGAGTCTGTGTAGGCAGACCTAATCCATTATGATGAGATGTTGGCATGGCTTCTGTTTTTGGTTTGATGATAAGCGATCGCCTAACTATTCATCTATTTAGATAGCGCAGTGCTAACGCACTGGTGAAAGTCTGGGTGCGTTAGCGTTTGCTGTGAACCAATGATTTAATCAGAATCTGCCGACTCAAAACGCTCATGACCTCACCGGGGTTGGATGTCGGTTGCAGGGGACTCCACGCGGTAACTTCGGCAAATCCTCGGCTGTACAAGGTGCGAATTGTATTTAGGTGAGTTAGTTGAGAATGAAGAGTAGGGGCACAATAATATCGTGCCCTAGTGGGGTTTCGATTGTCAGTGGAAGTGCGATCGCACTGACCAGCAATTTAAATGAGATCGTAGGGCTAGGGTAAACTCTTCAAAGATTGTCGATCTGTTCTCGTAGTGCGTCCAATTCGGCGTCAACTGCTGAATTAGAAGAGGGAGAGGATGGTGGTTCGTTGCCTTCGTCCTCCTCAGCCTCAACAAATTTTTCAACTGTTATCTTGACTTCTTCCAGAACCGCTAAATTTTTCTTGAGAATCTCAATAACCGTTTCTTGTTGTTCTAATTGAGACTTGAGGACATCGGCAAGTTTCTCTTGAGCGGCTTCACTTATCAAAGCTTGCATCGCTGAAGTCTGATCGCCTTTGAGTGCAGCCTCTAAAGCCTTTTTGTGGGAAGTGTTAATTTCTGTTTTGGCTTGAGCGTGTTGATTTGAAATCTGACTTTGCTTGGCTGTCGCATTAGTGATGGCATTGCGAGTATCTCGGATAGCTTTTTCTATAATTTGAGCCTCTTTAGGCTTGCGTGATAGACATGGATTCAGCAACTGCTCTTTCATCTTCTCCAATTCATCATCGAAATCAAAGTCACTGCTCGGTTCCAGCCGTTCAGATTCTTTTTCTAAGTTATAACTAACCAGCTCATACGCCGCCTTAGAACGAGCCTCCAACTCTAAAACTTTGTCTTCAATCCGCTCAAAAGCCGCCATTGCCGAGCTGGTACTCAGCCGACCAATTGTGCTTTGCAACTGCTCGTTCGCCTTAGCCGCCGCTGCACGGGACTTGAGCATATCCTTCTTGGTCTTAGCCTCAGAAATTTTGCTTTCCAAGGCTATCAAGTTCTTATTGAGGGTGTCCACCTGAATAGTTTGCTGCTGTAGCTGACTTTTCAGTTTGGCGGCAGCTTCAGCAACAGCTTTCTTACGAATTAGTGCCTCCCGCGCCAGGTTTTCATCCTCTTTGCTGAGCGCGAGTTGGGCGCGGTTTTGCCAGTTGTTGGTCTCGGCTTGATTTTTGTTGTATTGTTGCTCAGTGCGTTTTTGAGTAGCAATAGCCCTGGCAACGGCTTGGCGTAGCTGGATCAGGTCTTCTTGCATATTAATAATGGCTTGTTCCAGAATTGCTTCTGGATTTTCAGCGTTCTCAATCATGTCGTTGAGATTTGCTCTGACTACTCGACTAAGGCGGTCAAATAATCCCATTAATTTGCTCCTTTTTGTGTGTTTTTAGAATTCAATAAAGACCAAGATATCGATATAGCCTTGTGGCAAATGCCCTTAGTCCGCTAGTTGTAAATGTTCTATCTTTATAGTTCCCATTGAGAATCGTGTTCTAACAAGCCACGACACAATATTTCCTACAGTAGGAAGCGAACGCTCGTTTCAGCCCAAAAGCATTTTTAGCGTAGCCTCTTGTAGGCAGGAACTTATGAGGACAATTGATAGTCATCTTGCAGCGCAGGAGTACAATTTACCTCAATGGCTCACCCAATCTGGTGAAGGCGCTGTGGAATCAGACAGAAGAAAATCGAATAATCGGTGTCAGGCTTCAATTCTTATGACTGAGAAAAAAATTCATCTTCCTCCTATCATTTACTTTCTACTTCTTGCTTTTGTAGGTGGTGGTGGCTATTGGTTATTCGCCCAAAAATCTGCACCTCTTTCAGAAGCCTTAGCCCAAACAACACCCACACCGAAGCCGACACCTCAAATCATCGTACAACCCCAACCCGTGAAAGCTTTACCCGGTCAGTTGGATACAGTGCCGATGTTTAATAGTAATAGCCCGGAATGGGTGAAGACTGAAGGAATTTTACTCTCTACCTTTCCCCCAACTGGAAAAGCTGAAAAAGCCGCTCATCTCAACTTTCCGTTTCAGGGACGATTTGATGTATTTATCCACCATCAAACGCACACTCCCAAGGATTTGCAGACGTTTTATCTAGGAGTAATTTTACATAATCCAGGAAAACAACCCGTAACAGTGGATGTGTTGCAAGGGGCGACTTATCTGACGCAGGAAGCACCTTACATTCCCTTACCAACCTATCAAGAAAATCCGAACAATACGGTTTATGCTGGCCCAGGCGATCGCGCTGTAAACGACGTACTCCAAGGTAAACGACAGGCTGATTTTCCAGCAAAATTGGTGATTCCACCGGGACAAAGCCGGATGTTGCTGAATCATCCCACACCTGTGCGGAATTTAGAAAAGCCAATCAATGGGCGATCGGCCCTGATGCGATTAAACAGTAATGGTCAGGTTTATGCCGCCAGTTTAACCATGTTTGCCAAAAAAAATCCAGATGGAAGAGACAAGGTACCCACTTTAGAAGAATGGCAAACTCTCCTGAATACAGGCCGTTTAGCAGGGCCACGGGATAAAGCTCCCACTCCCCCAGAACAGACCAGTGGTCAACTCATTTATGGTCGTGTTGCGGGTGTGCAACAAGGCTCAAAGTGGCAGGCGCTGATTGTTGATAGCCCTACAGCTAAAGATTTCACCATTCCTCAATCCGGTCAAGCTGTTTCCTATGGTCTCAATACCCTGCGAGGAGGGCGATTGGGTACCAATCAAAATCAGACAGCACGGATGCTTGTGCGTTATCCTGACACGGCCTATGAAGCCCACGGAAACTATGCTGTTGAATACAACCTGAACATACCTCTTTATAATCCCACCGAGCAACCCCAAAAGGTTACTCTAACCGTTGAAACTCCTTTAAAAGAGGAGAAATTGAGCCGGGGGGGACTCCTTTTCCAAAAACCACCCCGCGATTGGCCATTCTTGCGAGGGACTGTCCGCCTACGTTACAAGGATGATCAAGGTCAGGAAAAGACTCGCTATGTGCATTTATGGCACCGCACGAGTGAGGTGTTGGAACCCTTGGAGACGTTGACAATGCCGCCCGGAAGTCGTAAATCGGTGCAAATAGACTTCATTTATCCTCCTGATTCAACACCGCCACATGTACTAACAATTAGAACTCTAGATAGTCGTATTCCGTGATTGTTTATATTACTTTTTAGAGCATATATAACAATCCTATTGAGTTACTTTCCTGGGGCTGTTCAGATACCCGACTTTTTCAAGAATTCGGGTATCTCGGTAGCTTTTTTAGGTGTATATACTCATTTTGCTTGAATAACTAAACTTCAGTTTTGCAGGGATTCAAACCTTACGTATCAATATCTGTTAGCACCAAAGACTGAAAAGATTAAAAGTTATTGTCTCTAACGACAAAACAGAATTTGTCACCCCTAAAGAATTAACGTAAAATTCTACGGATGTTGTCAAAAAGCGTGTAATATTTGCTGGAAAATTTCAGAACTTCACCGACTGGCTTACCTAGGTCTGAGTTATAGCGCTCATAGGTGTCGCCTTTGAGCGTTGCATGAGCCCGACGGTAGCAGATCTGACAATTTCCTTAAGATCTGAAACTACATGCCTCTCTCGTTAGAGAATCCTGACTAGCTAGAGTTGACAGCTTCCCGCCGTCTAGATGAAACTCTCTTTACTACTTTTAGGCCATCAAAATGAACAGCAACAAACTGCCACCAAAACAGGGCCTATACGATCCACAGTTTGAACACGACGCATGTGGTGTCGGGTTCATCGTGCACATGAAGGGGAAGAAGTCGCACGAGATCGTAGAGCAGGCACTGACGATCCTCTTAAACCTCGACCACCGAGGTGCGTGTGGTTGTGAAACCAATACGGGTGACGGAGCAGGCATTTTGATGCAAGTGCCGCACAAGTTCCTGAAAAAGGTGGCAGCCGCCCAAAGCATCACACTGCCAGAAGCGGGTGAGTATGGCGTGGGTATGATCTACTGCTCGCCCGATCCGGCTGAGCGAGAGCAGAGTCGGCGGATTTTTGAAAAAATTGTAGCTGACGAAGGTCAGCAGGTTCTAGGCTGGCGCGATGTACCCACGGATAACTCGTCGCTGGGTAACACCGCGAAATCGAGCGAACCGTTCATGGAGCAGGTGTTCATCCAGCGCAACCCTGACCTGCCTGACGACATGGCGTTCGAGCGGAAGCTCTACGTCATCCGCAAGCGCTCTCACACAGCCATCCGCGCCACCCACATTGACCCCTATTGGTATCCCTCCAGTTTGTCGTGCCGCACAATCGTTTACAAAGGCATGTTGATGCCGGTACAGGTGGGGTTGTATTACCCAGAACTCCACGATCCGGATATGGAAAGTGCCTTGGGACTGGTACACTCTCGGTTCAGCACCAATACCTTCCCAAGCTGGGAGCGCAGTCACCCCTATCGCTACATCGCCCATAACGGTGAAATCAACACGCTACGGGGCAACATCAACTGGATGCACGCTAGGCAGTCGCTCTTCGAGTCGGACTTATTTGGCGAGGACATGAAGAAGATTCAGCCGGTGATCAACATGGACGGCAGTGACTCGCTGATCTTCGACAATGCCATGGAATTGCTCGTACTGGCAGGGCGATCGCTTCCCCATGCGATGATGATGATGATTCCCGAACCGTGGACAGCCCACGAGTCGATGAGCGACGAGAAAAAGGCATTCTACGAATACCACTCCTGTCTGATGGAACCGTGGGATGGCCCAGCCTCGATCGCGTTCACCGATGGCACCATGATGGGCGCGGTACTTGACCGCAACGGTTTGCGTCCATCACGTTACTACGTCACCAAAGATGACCTAGTGATCATGGCCTCCGAAGCCGGTGTATTGCCCATTGAACCAGAGCGCGTGGCTCTCAAAGGTCGCCTGCAACCCGGACGGATGTTCCTGGTGGACATGGAAGAGGGTCGCATCGTCGCCGATGAAGAGATCAAAAATAAAATTGCCACGGAACACCCTTATCGCGAGTGGATCAACCAACACATGGTCGAACTCGCGCAGGTTAAGGATGCACCCGTAGCGGACACCGGGGCAGACACAGAAATCCCAGCCCTACTCCAGCGCCAGATGGCCTTCGGTTATACCTTTGAGGAGCTACGCTTGCTGCTGACGCCAATGGCTCGCGATGGGGTTGAGGCGGTGGGTGCGATGGGTGCGGATACCCCCCTAGCTGTTCTGTCTGACCGACCCAAACTGCTTTACGAGTATTTCCAGCAACTGTTTGCCCAGGTCACAAACCCGCCCATCGATTCCATCCGAGAAGAGATTATCACCTCGGCGGAGACAACCATTGGTTCGGAACGCAACTTGCTCAAGCCTGAACCGGAGAGTTGTCATCTGATCGAGCTGAAAACACCCATCCTCAGCAACGAAGAACTGGCGAAGCTCAAGCACATCAACGAGGGTCAGTTTAAGTCCGTTACCCTGCCGATTCTGTTCGACCCGAAACAGGGTGTGAAGGGACTGGAAACGGCGATGGAAGAAATTTGCGCCCAGGCGAACCGTGCCATTGAAGCAGGCGTGAACCTGATCATCCTTAGCGATCGCGGTGTGAACCCAGACAACGCCCCCATTCCAGCCTTGATGGCAGTTTCCGGGCTGCATCACCACCTGATCCGCGAAGGCACACGCACTAGAGTGGGACTCGTCCTCGAATCGGGTGAACCCCGCGAGGTGCATCATTATGCAACCCTGATCGGCTACGGCTGCGGCGCGATCAATCCCTATCTCGCCTTCGAGACGATCGACGACATGATTCACGAAGGCTTGCTGGTTAACATTGACCACAAAACCGCCTGTAAGAACTACGTCAAAGCCGCGACGAAGGGTGTGGTGAAGGTCGCCTCAAAGATTGGTATTTCGACGATTCAGAGCTATCGGGGTGCCCAGATTTTCGAGGCGATTGGACTCAACCAATCGGTGATTGACAAATACTTTACCTGGACAGCATCACGGATTCAGGGGGCAGACCTGGAAGTCATCGCCCAAGAAGCGATTTTACGGCACTCTCACGCCTTCCCTGACCGTCCAGCCAATGCTAACACTCTTGATGTCGGTGGTGAATACCAGTGGCGTAAAGGTGGAGAGGCGCACCTATTCAGTCCGGAGACCATCCACACGCTGCAAAAGGCAGTACGGGTCGGCAGTTACGACCTTTACAAGCAATATGCAGGGCTGGTGAATGAGCAGAACCAAAGGCACTTCACGCTGCGCGGATTGCTGGAATTCAAGCCGCGCGAACCCGTGCCCATTGAGGAAGTGGAACCCGTCGAGGCGATCGTCAAGCGCTTTAAAACGGGTGCGATGAGCTACGGTTCCATCTCGAAGGAGACACACGAGGCCCTAGCGATCGCCATGAATCGTCTCGGCGGCAAATCCAACACCGGTGAAGGGGGCGAAGACCCGGATCGTTATACTTGGACGAATGAGCGGGGCGACTCCAAGAACAGCGCGATCAAACAAGTTGCCTCCGGTCGCTTTGGTGTAACCAGCCTCTATTTGTCCCAAGCCAAGGAACTCCAGATCAAGATGGCGCAGGGCGCAAAACCGGGTGAAGGTGGACAGCTTCCGGGCAAAAAGGTGTATCCGTGGATCGCTAAGGTGCGCCACTCCACCCCAGGCGTGGGACTGATTTCGCCACCGCCGCACCACGACATCTACTCCATCGAAGACCTCGCCGAGTTGATTCACGACTTGAAGAACGCCAACCGCGAGGCACGGGTGAGTGTCAAGTTGGTGTCCGAGGTGGGCGTCGGCACCATTGCTGCTGGTGTGTCCAAAGCCCACGCTGATGTTGTCCTGATTTCCGGTTACGACGGCGGTACAGGCGCATCACCCCAGACCTCGATCAAGCACGCCGGATTGCCTTGGGAACTGGGACTGGCGGAAACCCACCAGACGCTAGTCCTGAACAACTTGCGCTCGCGGATTGTGGTCGAAACCGATGGTCAGATGAAGACAGGACGCGACGTGGTGATTGCCGCACTACTCGGTGCTGAGGAGTTCGGGTTTGCCACCGCCCCTCTGGTCACCCTCGGCTGCATCATGATGCGTGTGTGCCACCTGAACACTTGCCCAGTTGGCGTCGCCACGCAAGACCCGCAACTGCGTCAAAACTTCACGGGCGATCCGGAACACACCGTAAACTTCATGAAGTTCATCGCGCAGGAAGCCCGCGAACTCATGGCAGAACTCGGTTTCCGTACCCTCAATGAAATGGTCGGTCGCACCGATATACTTGAGCCAAAGAAAGCTGTGGAGCATTGGAAAGCGAAGAACCTCGACCTCTCGAAGATTCTTTATCAGCCGGAAGTTGGGCCAGAGGTGGGTCGCTATTGTCAAATCCCCCAAGACCACGGACTTGACAAATCTCTCGATATAACCACTCTGCTCGACTTGTGCCAACCGGCGATCGAGAAGGGCGAAAAAGTGAAAGCCACGTTACCGATTAAGAACGTGAACCGTGTGGTTGGCACCATCCTCGGTAACGAAATCACCAAGCGCCACTGGGAGGGACTGCCAGAAGACACGGTACATTTGCATTTCCAGGGCAGTGCAGGCCAAAGTTTTGGCGCATTCGTACCAAAAGGTGTGACCCTCGAACTCGAAGGGGATGCCAATGACTACTTGGGCAAGGGTCTGAGCGGCGGTAAAATCATTCTCTATCCGCCCGTGGCTTCTACGTTTGTTGCTGAGGAAAACATCATTGCCGGTAATGTTGCCTTCTATGGGGCAACGGGTGGCGAAGCCTACATCCGAGGGATGGCAGGTGAGCGTTTCTGCGTCCGCAACTCCGGCGTGAACACCGTGGTTGAAGCGGTCGGTGACCATGGCTGCGAATATATGACTGGCGGTAAAGTTGTTGTGCTGGGGGCGACCGGTCGCAACTTCGCCGCAGGCATGAGTGGTGGCGTTGCCTATATCCTCGATGAGACGGGCGACTTTGCCACACGTTGCAATCAGCAAATGGTTGGGCTGGAAAGCCTCGAAGACGCGGAAGAGATCGACGACTTGTACCAGATGATTCAGCGCCACGCCGACTACACCGGGAGCCAGAAAGCCTCCAAAGTGCTTGCCTCCTGGAAAGACATGGTGCCGAAGTTCGTCAAGGTGATGCCGAAGGATTACAAGCGTGTGTTGCAGGCGATTGAGAAGGCGATCGCAGCCGGTTTGAGTGGTGATGATGCGCTGACGGCGGCGTTTGAAGAAAACGCCCGCGATGTTGCCCGAATTGGCGGCAGCTAGGGATTAGTCTCCCAGACAAGGGGCTTAAGCCCCTTGTTAGACCGCAAGGCTGGGGGCGTAGTTCATTACACTGACACTAATTTCAACTGAGACAATATCATGGGAAAACCAACTGGCTTCATCGAATTCTTGCGGGAATCACCCTCTGAACTTGCGCCCCTCGATCGCATTCACAACTGGGACGAATTCCACCTACACATGCCAGAGGAGAATCTCCGCACCCAAGGCTCACGCTGTATGGATTGCGGCATTCCCTTTTGCCACACGGGCACCCTAATCAGCGGCATGGCGAGTGGTTGCCCCATCAATAACCTGATCCCCGAATGGAACGACCTCGTCTATCGCGGACTTTGGCGCGAGGCACTGGATCGCCTGCACAAAACGAATAACTTCCCCGAATTTACCGGTCGCGTCTGTCCCGCACCCTGTGAAGGCTCCTGTGTACTGGGTATTAATAACCCCCCCGTCACCATTAAGAACATCGAGTACTCGATTATCGAAAAAGGATGGGATGAAGGCTGGATTACACCCGAACCCCCAGCCAAGCGCACCGGGAAAAAAGTGGCGGTGATTGGCTCCGGCCCTGCGGGTTTGAGTGCGGCGGCTCAGCTTAACAAAGCGGGTCATTGGGTCACTGTGTTTGAACGTGCCGACCGTCCGGGAGGGCTGCTGATGTATGGCATCCCCAACATGAAACTGGACAAGGAGCAAGTCGTTTTGCGCCGCCTCAACGTGCTTGAGGAAGAAGGCGTGAAGTTTGTCTGCAACACCGAAGTCGGTAAAGACTTACCAGTGGAAAATCTCCTCAAGGAATTCGACGCCGTCATGCTCTGCACGGGTGCCACAAAGCCTCGTGACCTGCCTATCGAAGGGCGTGATTTGAAAGGCATCCACTTTGCCATGGACTTCTTGACGGCAAACACTAAGGCAGTTCTGGACAAGCAATCCCATAGCCCCCTCTCGGCTGAAGGCAAGGATGTGGTGATCATTGGCGGTGGTGACACTGGTACCGACTGCGTGGGTACGTCGATTCGCCACGGCTGTAACAGCCTCGTACAACTGGAAATTTTGCCCCAACCCCCATCGCAACGGGCAACTGACAACCCGTGGCCTGAATGGCCCAAAGTTTACAAAATGGACTACGGACAGGAGGAAGCTGCTGCCAAGTTCGGTGCCGACCCCCGTACCTATCTCACCACTGCGACCAAGTTCGAGGGCGACGACAACGGCAATGTCAAAGCCGTCCATACCGTACAAGTTCAGTGGGAGAAAAACGAGAAAGGCCAGTTCATTCCGAAACATGTCCCTGGCACTGAAAAAGTCTTACCTGCACAACTTGTCCTACTGGCAATGGGCTTCCTCGGCCCTGAGCAACCCCTGCTCGATGCCCTCGGCCTTGAACGCGACCCACGCAGCAATGTAAAAGCCGACTACGGTAAATACGCCACCAGTATCCCTGGAGTCTTCGCGGCGGGTGACTGCCGTCGGGGTCAAAGCCTTGTCGTTTGGGCGTTTAACGAAGGGCGGGGTGCAGCGCGTGAGTGCGACCTTTACCTGATGGGTAGTACCGACCTGCCTTGAGGACAATTCTGTTCAATCTCTAGCAAACTCTTCATCGAGATTCTGGTGATTGGAAGGTGGATTGTCACCTAAAAAGGCACAGGGCAGAAGGCAGAAGGCAGAAGGAATGCATAAGAGAACTTTGCCCACGACTTTTATGGAGTAAGGGTGTGAAGCCTATCAACAAATCTTTGATTTAGTGGCTTCCAATTGAGAGGGGTCACAATTCCTCAACAATTGGTACATAAGAGTCTTCTTTCTTTGGCCTGCTGCCTTCTTGAAAGATCCAATATGTTGTTGAGATCGTTACAAGGAAGGGAATTATGGTTCTGATCTCTCCTCAAACTGTCTATGAAAACCTGAAACTTCTGGAGGATTTAGATGTTGCAAGTAGTGCGTTCTATCGGCAACTAGCTCAAGATGTGTTAGCAGACCCAAAAGTGACGTTGGTCTGGCGACAGGCGATCGCAGATCGGCTCAACCGAGCCAACCATCGCTTGGAAAGGGTGACTGTTGGCGAAAATGATAGCTACTAAAGTTTAACGCTGAGAACAAGCTGGCTCCATAAGGAGCCAGCCGATGTCATCTTTTATACAGTTGAATTCACAACACTGACAGACTTCGCTGTCTTAGGCGAACGTCCTAGTGCTTTCAACCAGCGATAATTAGAACTCAAAATTCCTCCAAAGGTTTCATACACCTTATATTCCACCCCGAATTCTTGGCTAACTTCTTGCACAATTTTGGCGATTTTGGGGTAATGAATATGACAAACTTTGGGAAATAGGTGATGAATCGCTTGATAATTGAGTCCACCGACATACCAATTGATGAATCGGTTTTTCGGAGCAAAGTCTACTGTTGTCTTTAATTGGAAAATCGCCCATTCATCTTCAATTTTGACGACCTCCGACTCAGTGGTTAAGAACTCGGCTGAATCCAGCACATGAGCCAGCATAAAGACGATATTAATGACCAACCCATAGGTCATAAAGGTAAGCGCTACACCCAGAAATACTTGCCAGGGGGTATATCCCACAGCTAAGGGGATACCAATCACGTAACCCAGCCAAATAACTTTAAATCCCAGTAGCGTAATCTTCTCTGAAAGTTTGGGTGTTGGGATGAAATGCTCGTGGTATTTGCCCTTTCGTAAAATCAAATCTACATCGCAGTAAGACCAATAGAGAGGGACAAAACAATAAATGAACCAGATGTAAATATGCTGAAACCGATAGTACCAGCGGTATTTTTGTGTAGGATACATTCTCACCCAGCCATCCCCATCGATTTCAACATCATGACCAGGAATATTGGTATAAGTATGATGCAGAACGTTATGACGATATCTCCATAAATAACTGGAAAGCCCCATAAAATCGTATGTCAAACCCAAAATGGAATTGACATATTTATTGTTGGAATATCCTCCATGGTTGGCATCATGACCCACATTAAAGACAAATCCCGCCATTGCAAAAGCGAGAATCACGCAGCCGACTAATCTCATCCAACCTGATACAGGAGCGAAAAGTATGAATGTCCAAGCTGAGATCATCCACGCCAACAGAATGGCTGTTTTAAGGTACATTGCCGGATTATCTCTAGGGGAAATATTTTCAGATTTAAAATAATCCTTAACTCTTCGATTTAGTTCTTTTCTAAATCCAATTTCCTTGGCAAAAGTGATTTTAGCTTGTTCCATGTTATCCAATAGACACAAAGACCTGTAGTATAACCTGTCTACACACCACATCTAGGAAGCAATGTGCTAAAAATCACACTAAACAGAGGTGCAATTCCGCATGGTTGCCCCATTCGTAAGGATTTCATTGAAATTTCTTATACCCCAGCTCCTGGAGGCCAAGTGGAGACGACAAAAATGACCACTGCGACGATCGCAAGCAACCCTTCAATTAAATTCCCAATCAGCGAACCCACAACCACTCCCACACCCGCCTTAACCGACTGCTGCGTTCTTTCTGAGAGCGGCAATTCCCGCCGATAGATAAACTCTCCAACAATAGCTCCCAACAGAGGGCCAATCAGAATACCCACCAGTGGCCCTCCAAACAGCCAAGCTGGCAGAAGACCGAAAAATCCTAACAATAACCCCACAAAGGCACCAATTTGCCCCCATTTACTGGCACCCGCTTGTCTAGCCCCCCAGTAAGTGGCTAAAAATTCAACTCCAGCACTCAAAATCAAAATCAAAAATATCGAGATCAGGGGTAGCCAGTTTACATTCGCCACACCCTGGCTCACCTGAACGATAATCCAAACTAAAATTGCTCCTAAAATCAAGCTAGGGCCAGGAATGCCGGGAACCACTGCCCCGACAACACCCACCAACATCACAGCAATCAGTATCCAGTAAAGAATTGTCATCAATATTTAACCTTCAGCAGTGGCGAAATCATCGGCAAATCGGCTGAGGGTATTGGCCAGTTTGTCTGCAATCCCCTCGATCCAATTCTCATCTTGTTTCGTGTAACTGCGGGGGGCATTCGCCGCTAAAATCAGTGCCCCCTGATCGCCAACTGGTTGGCAGATGACTCCTTGAGTATTTTCTGGCAGGTAGTCAAATTCAATGCGTCCAGGATATAGCTTGAGATCCACTAAGTAAACAGGCTTTTGTTTTCCCATGACTCGGCTCAAAATAGCTCCTGGTTTGACTTCTGGGTTAACGCCTAAAACACCTCGACGCAACAGAACCTTACCTTGATAGAACACCACTAGCGATCGCGTCACTGTATTCGTCAGCAACAGATGTGACGCCCATGCGAGTTCAATCTTCACCTGTTCCGGTAGTTCAGGTGCTAATTCCAACCCCTCCTCTCCGATCAGGTTAACCGCTTCCGGCGATCGCGGCTGTACCTGCTGCCACAGTAAACCTGTCAAAATCAACACTGCGCTTAAAATCACTCCTAAAGCATCTGAACGTGCCTGAGATTCCGTGAGTTGAGGCGTCAACACACGGTTAGTCAGCAGCAGAACTCCTGCAACGCCTCCCACAACCAACGGAAGTTGTCGCAGTACATAGTTTTGATCAGGTTTAGCCATGCTTGTGTAAAGGGATGAAGGATAAAGGCTGAAGAATTTACATTATTTGTATTCTCCAAGCAAAGGCTATTTCATACTTCATACTTCACTCCTCCCCTGGTTCAATAATTCGCTGGAACAAATAGCCCGTCCCGCGTGCGGTCAAAATCAGCTCAGGATTGCTGGGGTCGTCTTCCAGCTTCGCCCGTAGCCGTGAGATGTGGACATCCACCACGCGGGTATCGACATGGCGTTCTGGTGTGTAACCCCACACCTCCTGCAAAATCTCTGATCGCGAGAAGGGTTCCCCAGAACGGCTGACTAATAACTCTAGGAGACTGAACTCCATACCGGTGAGCCGGATGCGCTCATCTCCCTTATACACCTGCCGCTTGTTGGTGTCGATTTTGATCAGACTGACGTGGATGACGCCAGAACTGGGAATCCCAGAAGCGCCTACCTTGTCAACCCGCCGTAATACAGAGCGGATGCGGGCTTCCAACTCTTTCGGCGAAAAGGGCTTGACAACATAGTCATCTGCCCCTAATTCCAGACCTGTAATTCGGTCGGCAACATCCCCTAATGCCGTTAGCATGATGATGGGGACATCGGATTCCTTTCGCAATTCCTGACAAACCCCGTAACCGTCGAGCTTCGGCATCATTACATCCAAAACCACTAGGTCAGGGTCTGCATTACGAAAGGTTTCCAGAGCTTCTTCTCCATCGGCTGCTGTGACAACATCGTAGCCAATCATGGAAAGACGCGTTTCCAAGATGCGGCGGATACTGGCTTCATCATCAACAACGAGGATTTTTTCCTTATGATTTTCCAATTGACTCAGTACTCCCAAAAGATACTCGGCGAATTGTTAATTTATTGAGTAGCTTATCTCTAAGATATAACGCTATAAGAAGCTTTTTTAAGAGTTGAATGCTCTATCTGTTGGTGGTTTGCCGCTTATCTTACCTATTTCTTTAATTATTAAGATTTCCTTAATAATCCTTAACACTTCCTTGGCTCAGGATGGCAAAGACTAAATCTGTATATATATGTAACCAATGTGGGGAAAACTTCTCACAATGGTTTGGTAAATGTTCAGCCTGCGGCACCTACAACTCCCTAGAAGAAGAGGTTTTAACTTCAACCCCTCCCAATATTAATCGGGGCGGTTGGCAATCTAATACCCGTTCCGATCGCAAGTCAGCCACTAAAGGGCCAGCCCAACCGAGATCGTCGCTGAAGTTCTCGGAAATTTCTAACAATGTCCAGATGCGGTTTGCGTCCGGCTACAGTGAACTCGATCGCGTACTAGGGGGAGGGATTGTACCTGGCTCGTTGGTGTTGATTGGTGGCGATCCAGGAATTGGGAAATCGACGCTGCTGCTGCAAGTGGCGAATCAGCTAGCGCACAACCATCGTATCCTTTATGTTTGTGCAGAAGAATCAGGACAACAGGTAAAACTACGAGCCTCTCGCTTGGGCGTTGGAGCTAAACCCGTCGAAGAGGAGGAATCTAGCGGTGCCGTCAAAAAGCGGGGGAAGTCATCCCAGAACGGACACAAAGACTCTGTGGGTTCACAAAGCCAAGCAACTCCAGGAACACCATCCCAACCCAATGCGGATGCAAGCCTCTACGTACTCCCAGAAACCGATTTGGAGGAAGTGCTACGGGAGTTGGAGTCCCTCAAGCCGCAGGTTGCTGTGATTGATAGTATTCAGACGCTGTACTTCGCCGCCTTAACTTCTGCTCCCGGTTCAGTAGCGCAGGTGAGGGAATGTACGTCAGCGCTAATGCAGGTAGCGAAACGCGAGAATATTACGCTGCTGATTGTGGGACACGTTACCAAAGAAGGCGCGATCGCAGGCCCAAGAGTATTAGAACACTTGGTGGATACCGTGTTGTATTTTGAAGGCGATCGCTTTGCCTCTCATCGCTTGCTGCGTTCTGTCAAAAACCGCTTTGGTGCTACCCACGAAATCGGCATTTTTGAAATGGTGGATAAAGGCTTGCAGGAAGTCCTTAATCCCTCTGAGCTGTTTTTAGGCAACCGAGATGAAAGTAGTCCCGGCACAGCTACCGTTGTGGCTTGTGAAGGCACCCGTCCACTCGTGGTGGAGTTGCAAGCGCTAGTGAGTCCTGCTAGTTACGGTTCACCTCGTCGCTCAACCACAGGTGTAGACTATAACCGATTGCAACAAATTCTCGCGGTTTTGGAAAAGCGGGTGGGGATTCCCCTATCGAAGTTAGATGCCTACGTTGCCACATCGGGCGGGTTAGGCGTTGAGGAACCGGCGGCAGATTTGGGCGTTGCGATCGCAGTTGTTGCCAGTTTTCGCGATCGCATTGTCGATCCCCGCACGGTGATGATCGGTGAAGTGGGCTTAGGTGGACAAGTGCGGCTAGTTTCTCAAATGGAACTCCGCCTAAAAGAAGCCGCCAAGTTAGGCTTTAAGCGAGCGATTATTCCCAAAGGACAAACCTTACCGGATATGGGTTTAGAAATCATCCCGGTTGCTAGAGTACTCGATGCTATTATTGCCGCCTTGCCTGGAGGTTTGCGCCAGAATTTGGATGATGAGGATGATGAGGATGATGAGGAGATGTCAGAGATTTGAAGGTTGGAAGGTTGGAAGGTTAAAGGTTTGCAAGGTTGATACTAGTCTTTGTAACCTGCGAACTTTCGCCCTGCTAACTTTCAACCCATCAATCCGCACTCAAAAATTCCAAATAGCAACTACTCAATTCCTTCACCGACTGCTCATAAAATTGTCTTCCATGTTCCGGCGTCGCCAAAGATGGGTTAGAACCCATCCGTCCATCGGGATAGCGCCGTCGAAAGTCTACTGCACCATAGATCATATGTCCGGAACCGGCAGAGGCGAGTAAGGGGGCGTCCTTGATCGCTTCAGGATAGAGATACTGAGTAACGGCGATTTCACTCGGTGTGGCATGGGAACCCTCTTGGTTGCCATACAACTCCTTCGCTAATTTATAGACAGAGGCACAGGTGAACCAATTAGCAACACGGCACTGCACCTGTTCTGCGTTAGGAATATTTAAGTCTGTTAAGTGAGCGTAACTCTCAGCAAAAGCCGCCTTCAAGGTGGCAATATTACCCCCGTGACCATTAATAAAGAAAAATTTAGTAAATCCCGCTCTGGTTAAACTACTGAGATAATCTCGAACTAGCTGAATTAGCGTACTCGGTTGCAAGCTAATCGTACCGGGGAATCCCGTATGATGCAGTGCCATTCCGACATTAATGGTTGGGCCAACTAAAGCGTTAGTGGCTTCGCCCACACCCTTGGCGATCGCTTCTGCACAAATCGCATCAGTGCCAATTAACCCTGTCGGCCCATGTTGCTCAGTTGAGCCAATGGGCAAAATAATTCCTGAAGACTGCTTTAGATAAGCCTCAACCTCTGTCCAAGTACACAAATGTAGCAACATTGTTCTTTAGTCTCGCGTCGATAATCTTTAGGCTCTGTATGCTCTGTAGACGATGGCAGGAGTTTGTCGCGTCGGCAAGTCCTCTCAATTTTGGCTGATGTAGACTCTTGCGAGAAAGCGACCCGTAACGATAGCGATGCACTTATAGCTCCAAGCCGCAACGGGATTGGAGACGTATAAGATTGAAGCTGAAGTAGATAACCCTGAGGGTTGCAACCGATGAAACAGTGAAAGCAAGAGAGCCGTAATCTACAGCTCTCTGCCTTTATGCTGTCAACCCCTCTATCTGTCATACTAAGCGTATGACTTGTATTACATCCTGTGAATATTATTGCAATAAGTTGGCATCAGCAACAAACTCAAGCAAAACTTATTAACTCTTAAAACGCTAGCGTTTACAGGTTTGTGTAAAGCTGTACTAAGAAGACGTATATTCCTAGACCTTTTTTCTCTGTGTGAGGGAGTAGTTTTGGTGTATACCTTGGCTTAGAACTTCAAAACACTCGGTTACTTAATTTATGCTTTCTCTCGATCTACCGCAGAGTCCTACCCGTCCAGAGCTGACGCAAGCGACGCGAATTCTGGTCGTGGAAGACGAAGATTTAATTCGGGAAATGCTTGTTCTAGCTTTAGAAGAAGAAGGCTTCGAGGTGACCACGGCCATCGATGGGCGTACAGCACTAGCACTGTTTCAAGATGGCGAGCCAGCAGACGGGGAGTTCCAATTTGACTTACTCATTTTGGATTTGATGTTGCCTCAGATCAATGGATTAGATCTGTGTCGCTTGTTACGTTACCAGGGGAACTTTGTCCCTATCTTGATTCTCAGCGCCAAAGCCAGTGAAACAGACCGGGTTTTGGGCTTGGAAGTCGGCGCAGATGACTACCTCACCAAACCCTTCAGTATGCGCGAGCTGATTGCCCGTTGCCGTGCCTTACTGCGTCGTCAACGCCTGATCTCCTTGCCTCAAACACCCATGCTGCAAATGCGGGATGTTACCCTCTACCCTCAAGAGTGCCGCGTCATGGTTCGGGGGAAAGAAGTTAATTTATCACCCAAGGAATTCCGACTTTTAGAACTATTCATGAGTTATCCGCGCCGGGTTTGGTCGCGAGAACAGTTAATCGATCAGGTATGGGGGCCCGATTTTTTGGGTGACACAAAAACAGTGGATGTTCATATTCGCTGGTTGCGAGAAAAATTAGAACAAGACCCCAGTCAGCCAGAATACCTGATTACAGTTCGGGGTTTCGGCTACCGCTTTGGTTGAACAGGGCAATAAGAAGGTTGAAGCTTGGCGGCGCTCGGACACAGTGATAGAGTTTGAGCCGTTGAGAGTTGAACGTGTTATGCCAGTATTGAAAAGTTACAATGTTTAAACTTTCAACCTGCAAATCTTCAACCTTGCAACCAATAAACGATGACCCTACTGGCATTTCTACTGGGTCTGGCTGTGGGAATTGGGTTTTGCCTCTGGCAGAGGCAACGACTCCAACGGCAACTGGAACAAATGTTGGGTGTATTACAGACGGATGCCTCTAGTACAGCTCTGTCAGCCGTTTCTCGCTTGCGACAAGAAATTGCGCTAGCCAATGAGCATCGAGCCAAGCTGGAAGAAAGACTGCAAACAGGGCGGCGACTGCTAGAGGTAGCACCCGTCGGATACTTGCAGGTCGATGAAGAGAATCGGTTACTCTGGTGCAATGAGCAAGCGCGTCAGTTGTTGCAGATTGATCGATGGGAACCCAGACAGCTACGCTTATTACTAGAACTGGTGCGTTCCTACGAACTCGATCAGCTCATTGAACAAACTCGTCATCAGCAAAAACCGACTATCCAAGAATGGGTCTTTCACCCTCCTTGTTTAGATGGGGAAGCGATGGGGGATGTACAATCGCTCACCTTACGCGCTTCGAGTTGGCCTCTCCCTCACGGACACGTTGGAGTCTTTCTGGAAAATCGGCAACCTCTCGTCGAACTCGCTCAATCCCGCAATCAGTGGTTTTCGGACTTAGCCCACGAACTGAGAACACCTCTGACTTCAATTCGCTTGGTAGCGGAAGCTTTAGAAGGACGTCTGGAGAATCCTGCACGCCGCTGGGTTGAACAACTGCTGCACGAAACCAACCGACTGATCAACCTTGTTCAAAATTGGCTGGAACTCAGCAATCTAGAGAAAAACCCTAGCCAAAGTCTCACTTATCAGTCGATAGAACTGCGGTCTTTAATTCAGTCCACCTGGTTAACTGTGGAACCTTTGGCACAGCAAAAGCAACTATGTTTGGCCTATTTTGGCCTGGACACCCTCTGGATCAGAGCTGATGAAGCCCGCCTCACCCAAGTTTTTCTGAATTTATTCGATAACAGTATTAAACACAGCTTTCCTCAAGGAACCATTCAGGTTGAAGTGACTCGCCTAGAAGCACCAGCCGTCGATAGTGAGGTTGAGGTGACGATTGATTCTTTCCCCTTGGGCAACGCCTCCGACGAGCTTGAGCGCAACGCTTCAGGCTCACTGATTCAAATCGATATCATTGACTCAGGCGCTGGTTTCACCGAATCAGACTTACCTCATGTTTTTAAGCGGCTTTACCGAGGAGATCCCTCACGGCAAAAGTCACCAGGTACATCTGAGCCTTGTACCATCGTCGGAAGCAGTGGTAGTGGCTTAGGACTCTCCATTGTGCAACAAATTATTCAAGCTCACGGAGGTACTGTCCAGGCGAAAAATCATCCGGAGACGGGGGGGGCTTGGTTACAAATTCAACTACCCGATCGCAAAAATTTACTTTAAGTTAACGTTGATTTGCTATCACTGTAAATAGTCGTTAATACTCGCTCTGATTCTTTAAGGCATTTGAGGTGAGTCTATCTTCTGCAAATAGCAATTCTGAACGTCTTCATTTTCAACGCAGCCTCAGGCGCTTAGAGCAAGATGTCTTGCGTATGGGCGCATTGGTTGAAAACTCTTTCCGTATGAGCCACCAAGCTCTATTTTCCCAAAACTTGGAAGCCGCCCAGGCCCTTCCCTTACTCGATCAGCAAATTGATCGCTATTATCGCCATATTGAGTTAGAGTGTGCCACGCTGATGACGCTTGAAGCCCCCGTGGCTCAGGACTTACGCCTCCTCAGCGCGTTTATGCAGTTGGTGCGAGACTTAGAGCGCATTGGCGATTATGCCGAAGATTTAGCCGAACTTGCCCTCAAACTCTTACCCTACCCGCCTCATGCTTGCTTACCTCAAATTGAGGTGATGTCTCATCATGCCCAAGCGATGCTCGCTACCAGTTTAGTGGCGCTAGCCGATTTAGACGCCAACGCTGGGCGCTCGATTCAGGAGCTGGATGATAAAGTCGATACAGCTTACGACACACTTTACCACACCCTAGCTCATCAACAGGATATCAAAGGCGTTGTGGAACCTATTCTCTTGTTAGCTCTCGTCATTCGTCATTTGGAACGCATGGCCGATCATGCCACCAACATTGGTCAACGAGTGACTTACATTGTCACAGGTCATCGATAGAAAAAGTCAAAAATCCAAAAAGGTCATGGCTCTTTGATTCCTCAATCCAGTCATGACTAATGCTGGCTTAACCTCAGGATTACCCAACTCTTACCAATTCCTAAACTGACCGCCCTACTATCGTTACAAGAACTCTGGCTCGTTTATACGAAATGGCGAATAGGCTGGGATTGAGTTATTTCCTCAATTCTTCCCAGGAGTCTTTGATGATGTTTGCCAAACGTACCGCGACCGTGTGTTCAAAAGCAAGTTTTAGTTTATACTATCTTGAAATTAAAATTTTTAAGTTGGGATTATTAGGTCAGTAAAGCCGAACACAATAGTGTTTAATCCTTGGCACGAGTGAATTTTAAAACCACTCCTTGTTACTCTTCGCTCAAATGTGTACCAGATTACAAAACTAGCTGGCATTGCTCTAAGTATTTAATTCATTGACTAAATAAAAGGTGATTTTTGTTCGTTTAGTTTTAGGGATGCTAGAAGTTTTTTGAAATCAGTAAATATTTTCAAAAAATTATTGTCAGATAAAAAAAGATGATACTCTAATTTATGAGTAGTGATTTCGATGGTGTTTAATAAAATCAAGAACTCTGTGGCTGATGAATCCACGTTTCATGTTTCTTGATCGTCTATTCGGTGTGAGGATTAATAAGCATCATGTCAACCTTGTTTTGGAAAATTCTAAGGCTCAGTCCAGTTGTACTGGGAGCTTCTCTATTGTTTTCTGGGAGCGCTTATGCTCAAGAGAGTTCGTCCAAACAGACAACGGGAAATTCTACTGAAGTTACGACGGCGTCGTCAACTGAGCTGCCTCAAACTCCAGTTATTTCTAGCAGCCCTATTGCTTCCCAAAATGTTCCTGACCCAACAGTAGCCACTGGAACAGACCGAGCTGCACTACCTGAGAGCGCAGTTGAAGCCTCAAACCAGCTACCTGAGATTACACAGACCCAACCCTCCGTTTCCCCACAAACCCCAACCCACCCTAGCGTTAATGTAAACGGGGCTGAGAGTACCCTGGCTCAACAGGTACCCGCCTCAGATAACACAACCGCTGAATCTGGCGAAGTTTTGCAGCAAATCCAGCAATATCAAGAAAATAACGGTAGTGCTGACTCGATTGACCAAGTCACCAATGTCACCCAACTGAGCGACGTCAGACCTACGGATTGGGCTTATGAAGCGCTGCGAAGTCTTGTAGAGCGCTATGGGTGTATTGCAGGTTATCCCGATGGTACTTTCCGGGGCAACCGAGCGATGACACGCTATGAATTTGCTGCTGGATTGAATGCCTGCTTACAGCAAATTGAGCGGCTCGTCGGAGGTGGTGGTGAAAACTTCGTTACTAAACAGGATCTGGAAACGCTGCAACGGCTGGTTGATGAATTCAGATCGGAAATAACCGCCCTGGGAACGCGAGTGGATCAGTTGGACGGACGGGTAGCGTTCTTAGAAGATCACCAGTTCTCGACAACGACCAAGCTTCGCGGTGAAGTCATCTTCGCTATTAGCGATTTGTTTGGCGATCAAGCGGCGGGGAGAAGAGCCTTTCCCGGCGATCGCGATTATGCCAGAGATGAGACAGTCTTCCAAGATCGGGTACGGCTTGCTTTCGAGACCAGCTTCACAGGGAAAGATTTATTGCGGACTCGTCTTCAGGCCGGTAATGTTACTGAGTTTGGCCCGTTAAGAAGTTCTACGCCCGCTGCTCCAGGTACCAATATCACCAGAGAGGGTCGATTTGGTTTCTCATCATTTACTGGCGATCCGAATAGCAGTGGCAACAATATTGAGATCGACCGATTATTCTACCGCTTTCCACTAGGAAACTTCGGCCAAGCATACCTCCTAGCCCTTGGGGTTCCCTTTGAAGACATTGTGGATGTAGTCAACCCTGGCTTAGACTCCAGTGGTACGGGTGCTTTGTCCCGCTTTGGTCGTTTTAGCCCCATCTATCGTATGGGTCGTCAGGGGACAGGGGCGGCATTAACCTTGGGTGGAGGAAAACGTCCTCTCCGATTTGACGCAGTTTATACGAGTGATGAGGGCAACAATCCTGATGAAGGCGCTGGCCTTTTTGATGGCAACTACAGCGCTCTAGCTCAGCTATCCTTTAAGCCATTCGAGGCCTTCAAAATCGCTGCAACTTACGTGAATTCGTACACGGGTAGCGGTATAGGACTCAATCACGGTACAGGGAGTATTGCTTCTAATGTCCAAGTTACTGGTCGTCCTGTGGTTGGTAACTCCTACGGTCTAGAAGCCTCTTTTGCCTTCAGTCCCAAACTGATTTTGAGTGGCTGGGGTGCATACACGGCTGCCAGAGTGATTGGTGTCGGTGATGCAGATGTTTGGACATATGGCGGCACACTCTCGATCAACGATTTTGGCAAGAAAGGTAGCTCCCTCGGCTTTGTGGTGGGTATGGAACCCAAGCTGACGGGTACGAGTAGTGCAGCTCTCGCCAGTCGGATTGGTGGTCTTCAGGCGATTGATGTGGGTCGTCGCAGCGATCGCGACACCAGCCTCCACCTAGAAGGCTTCTATAGGTTCAGACTATCCCCCAATATTCTCATCACTCCTGGTGTGATCTGGCTGACGGCACCGGGTCATGATAGCCGCAACGACGACATCTTTATCGGTACCCTCCGAACCACATTCACCTTCTAGTCAAGTTGGTGGTCAACTGGGTGAAGCACATTTTACTAATTTCTCAGAGAAGCTTTCTGTTCATCAGTATTGCTAAGTGCTTCACGGTTGGCTAGTAAGCGAAGAGAAGACATTAACAATCCCACTTTTTGAAAAGTGGGATTGTTTTTCGGAAATCTCTAGACGCAAGCTTAACGAACAGGCTATTATTAGAGATTGTGATTTTTATTAAAAAACCATGAAGGCTCAAGAGATTATTCGCTCGATCGAAGCGGAACAGCTGAAATCAAACCTTCCCGTGATTCATGTCGGCGACACGGTTCGGGTTGGGGTAAGAATCCGAGAAGGTGGCAAAGAACGGGTACAGCCTTACGAAGGCACCGTAATTGCTATGCGTAACGGTAGTATCAACGAAACCATCACAGTACGACGTGTTTTTCAGGGAGTCGGAGTAGAACGGGTATTCTTGATACATTCTCCGCGAGTGGAGAGCATTAAAATTATCCGTCGAGGTAAGGTGCGTCGGGCGAAGTTGTTCTATTTACGCGATCGCGTGGGTAAAGCGACTCGCATCAAACAACGCTTCGACCGGGGAATATAACTTAATTTGGCAAGGCATTGACTTTATGTTGACGCCCTGCGCTAAACTAAATAATGTGATGTGAGGGGTTTAAGATTACTACCCCAATCACTCCGTGCGCTCTTAGTTCAGTTGGTAGAACGCAGGTCTCCAAAACCTGATGTCGGGGGTTCAAGTCCTCCAGGGCGCGCTCTAAAATCAATACAATGTAGAAAGACAAAGTTCCGTTTCTGCCCGAAGGCACTACTTTGACTGTTCTTCTCCCATGAAAGTCAAAAAATTCGGGTAAACTTGTTGTGGAAGTGGTTGCAAAGTATCTCATCACGGAGATACCTTAAAGCTGCGTTAATGGAGGCTTGGCGATTGGGTTTCTCCGGGTAAACGCCCTGTCCTCCCACAAATATCAACGTTGTGGGCAGATAAATCCAAGAATCTTGCATCTAAAATCGAGTGACGGGGAGATTTAAGGTCGTGGCAAAAAAAACGAAAACTGAATCAGAGACTCAAAGCACTGAATCCGGGTTTAACGTAGCAACGTTCTTTGATGACACCAAAGAAGAACTCGGTAAAGTCGTTTGGCCGAGTCGGCAGCAGTTAATTAGCGAATCAGCAGCTGTGCTACTGATGGTAATCTTAAGCGCCACCTTAATCTATTTGGTGGATGGCCTATTTGTATGGGTATCACAGAGCGTATTCTTACCCCAATGAGTTTTGCAGCAGACGAATCAAACGATTCAAATCAACAACCCGAACAAACTCAAACCGCCCACTGGTATGCGGTTCAGGTGGCCTCTGGCTGTGAAAAGCGAGTCAAGACCAACCTGGAACAGCGCATTCAAACATTGGATGTGGCTGACCGGATTTTAAGAGTGCAGATTCCGCAGACGCCGACGGTGAAAATCCGGAAGGATGGTTCTCGGCAACACTCCGAAGAAAAAGTCTTCCCCGGTTACGTATTAGTCCAAATGGTGATGGATGACGACGCCTGGCAGGTTGTTAAAAACACACCAAATGTGATTAATTTTGTTGGGGCAGAACAAAAACGTCGCTATGGACGGGGACGGGGACATGTAAAACCCGTGCCACTGAGTCCCGGAGAAATCGAACGGATCTTCAAGCAAGCCCAGGAGCAAGAGCCGGTTGTCAAAATTGATATGGCAGTCGGAGACAAAATCGTGGTGCTTTCGGGTCCCTTCAAAGATTTTGAAGGCGAGGTGATTGAAGTTAGCCCCGAAAGGAGCAAACTGAAAGCGTTACTCTCGATTTTTGGACGAGATACGCCAGTAGAATTGGAATTCAACCAGGTTCAAAAAACTAGCTAGAAATGGCCAAAAAAGTCGTTGCAATGATTAAGTTGGCTCTCCCAGCGGGGAAAGCCAACCCTGCCCCGCCCGTTGGTCCGGCATTGGGTCAACACGGGGTCAATATTATGGCGTTCTGTAAGGAGTACAACGCCAAAACAGCCGATCAGGCGGGAATGGTCGTGCCGGTCGAAATTTCGGTGTTTGAGGATCGTAGCTTTACGTTTATTCTCAAAACTCCACCCGCATCTGTGCTGATTCAAAAGGCAGCAGGAATTCCCAAAGGGGCGAG
Organism: Microcoleus sp. AS-A8; assembly: GCA_039962225.1. Classification (NCBI taxonomy): domain Bacteria; kingdom Bacillati; phylum Cyanobacteriota; class Cyanophyceae; order Oscillatoriales; family Microcoleaceae; genus Microcoleus; species Microcoleus sp. AS-A8. The sequence goes on along the minus strand of JAMPKV010000025.1, from coordinate 29,755 downwards.
TCAACCCAATAAGCAGAAAGTTGGGACAATTACGCGGGCGCAACTCCAAGAAATCGCCCAAACGAAAATGCCCGACCTCAATGCCAATGATATTGAGGCTGCAATGAAAATTGTAGAAGGAACCGCTCGCAATATGGGTGTAGCGATCGCGGATTAGTGCCCTCGCTTCAAGATTCACCCCAAACCAGTTAGTTGTAAACCCGATTCGGGGGAGAAGCGCTAGCTTCGTTAGTAACCCCAGGAGAGACAGATGACGAGAAAGCTATCACGGCGACTACAAGAACTACAAAAAAAGGTCGAGGATCGACCTTACGATCCCTTAGAAGCACTTAACCTCTTAAAAGAAACAGCAACGGCAAAATTCCCGGAATCAGCGGAAGCACATATCCGTTTGGGAATTGACCCGAAGTACACTGACCAACAACTGCGAACGACCGTAGCGCTACCCAAAGGCACCGGCCAAACGGTACGGGTAGCTGTGATTGCCAGAGGCGAGAAAGTTACGGAAGCGAGTAATGCCGGTGCTGATTTGGTCGGCTCTGAGGAATTGATTGACGAAATTCAAAAAGGCATGATGGACTTTGACCTCCTGATTGCTACCCCGGACGTGATGCCCCAAGTGGCAAAATTAGGTCGTCTTTTGGGTCCAAGAGGTTTGATGCCTTCTCCCAAAGGTGGAACCGTGACTTCTGATCTAGCCCAGGCGATTCAAGAATTCAAAGCTGGTAAACTAGAATTTAGGGCTGACCGCACCGGCATCGTCCATGTGTTGTTTGGTAAAGCATCCTTTAGCGCCGAAGACCTGCTAGTGAATCTGAAAGCTTTGCAGGAAACGATTGACCGCAACCGTCCTTCAGGAGCCAAGGGTCGTTATTGGCGCACTGTGTATGTATCTTCCACAATGGGGCCATCGATTCAAGTCGATATCAACGCCCTGCGCGACATGAAGGTGGGTGAAGCGGCCTAAGCTTGAAATTTGAGGTTTAGACTGATTCAAAATTCCAGACCGAAAAACTAAAGAAAGCTTGTGCTAAAGACAGCAGGTGCAAATGGCTTAATATCCTGCCGAGGTCAATGTGCTCGCGTATCTCTTGTGCCGCCGACATTCATGGAAGTGATGTGGCGTCCGAGATACGAAGTAAAACCCCGGCATGGCGTCTGGGGTTTTGTTTTGGTCGAGGGTTTAAGGGTAGAACGTTGAAAGTTTGAAGGTTGAAAGTTGAAAGTTCAAACCTCTGTTAACCTTCAATCGCGTCACCGACAACCTGCAACTAACCTTCAATCTGCAACTTTTTAAAGGAGGTGAGATAACGATGGGTAGAACACTTGAAAGCAAACAGGCAGTTGTGGCAGATCTCAAGCAAATCTTGAGTGAAGCTCAGCTAGCGGTTGTAATCAACTATCAAGGGCTGACCGTTGCTGAAATTACAGACTTACGGAGACGTTTACGCCCAACAGGCACCGTTTGCAAGGTGACCAAAAACACGCTAATGCGGCTGGCAATTGGAGAGGATGCCAAATGGCAACCGATGACGGAATTTCTTTCCGGTTCATCCGCGTTCATGCTGGTCAAAGACGACATTAGCGGCGCGATTAAGGCTTACCAAGACTTTCAAAAAGTCAGCAAAAAGACCGAACTCAAAGGCGGCGTGATGGAAGGTCGCGCCTTGAACGAAGATCAAGTCAAGGCGATTGGCGACTTGCCCTCGAAGGAACAACTGATTGCCCAAATTGCTGGGGCGATTAATGCGGTCACAACGAAGGTTGCTGTCAGTATTAATGAGGTTCCGGCTTCTCTGGGTCGATGCCTGCAAGCGATCGCGGACAAAGAGCAAGGCACCTCCGATAGTGAGGCGGCCTAAAACCGCGATCGGGAGCCTCTAGAGTTCCCAATGTATTTTGATTGCCCATTTACGTGGGCTAGCTAGAAAACTAATCTCAAAGGAGTTTACCAATGTCTGCTACAACCGATGAAATTCTCGAAAAACTCAAATCGCTGACGTTACTCGAAGCCGCTGAACTGGTTAAGCAAATTGAAGAAGCTTTCGGTGTCAGTGCAGCTGCTCCGGTCGGTGGCATGATGATGATGGCTCCTGGTGCGGGTGGGGCGGCCCCAGCGGAAGAAGTCGAAGAACAGACTGAATTTGATGTGATTCTCGAAGACGTTCCGGCTGATAAGAAGATTGCCATTCTTAAGGTGGTACGGACACTGACTGGCTTGGGTCTGAAAGAAGCCAAAGATTTGGTGGAAGCGGCTCCCAAACCCGTTAAGGAAGGAATTGCTAAGGATGCGGCTGAAGACGCCAAGAAGCAGTTGGAAGAAGCTGGCGCGAAGGTCAGCGTGAAGTAACATTTATTGGGATCAATGGGTTGGGCAAGCTCCCAACCCCCACAATAATTACTTTTTTGTAGAGCAGGCCGCTAGCCTGCTCTCTTTTTTATGTCAAATTTAACTCTAATATCAATCAAATAAGTAATTTAATATACAAAATTCCAGTCAAACTAAAGAGTGGAAAAATTGACTTGTTATTGCTGGCCTCGCTCTCTCCCAAGTCATAGCGACAACAACTAGCAAGGCCAAAAGTTACCCCTTCGGGTACTGATATTTTTACTCAGGAATAACACAGAGTAGATATAGCCACTTCATATTAATACTATTAGTAATTTTTGGATTGGCTCAGTACAAGCTTTGCTTTTTCTTATTTAAGATCAAGAAATCCTAGTTAATGGCTTGTACAACTTCATCTGAGCGAGAGGTTAATGGACAATTCTCCTATAGCGATCTCTCGTTGGTAAGTGATTGACCTACGGGAAATGATCGTTAAATTCGTCAACTAACTAACCCCAAATGAGGAAACATTCATGAATGCTATTTGCACCAATAATCCATCTAACCACCTAGCTAGCTTAGCTACCCCTTCTAATGAGAGCCCCCAATCAGCTAGAAGCCATCAAATACCGAAACTCTCATTCAACGCCTTACATCAGCTACGCCAATGGCTTGATCGAATCGAGATTCATGACCCTGATATGGCTCGATTTCTCGCTAGGGTGATTCCCGCTCAGTGCCCATTCGAGCGCGATATTATCATCTTTGGCCGTAAAGTTGGGCATATTCCCCCCTTGTGTAAACTGAATCCTTTCTACGAGCAGCTAGTCGGCTTGCGTTTTCGCGCTCTTTGTTTCCTAGCCGATCAATGTGGTGAAGATATACAATCCTATTGCTAAAGTTGAATACCATCTCTGACTCTGAATGCTTAGCTTGAGTGACGTTCTATACGTCAATCACCTCCTCCACAAAAGTCTTATCGTTAGCTCGATCAATACATTTAAGATTACCGCTCTCCCCGATTCAGCGGAACAATTTGGAGAGCTTGTAATACCAACCCTATTCCAGTTCATTGGCAAAAAAGTTCAGCGCATTTAAACGCAACTCTCTAATAAAACCATGGGCTTTTCATAAGTTCCTGGTCTTTTATCTGCAACATTACATATAGCGTCACAAACTGGTAACGGTGCGGCCTGAGTTGGTCAATAATTTCGGGTAACGCCTGCACACTTTTCGAGCGATCGCCACCATCATCATGGATTAATATGATGTTTCCTGGCTTAGCCCCCTCCACGACGCAACTCACTCATCGTTCGACACAAACGTCACGCTTGTGCCAGTCTCCAGCATCAACAGACCAGGAGACAATCACATCTTTATTGCTTCAGGGCATAGTTGGCTAATCTCTAATAAAGAAAGCCCTTGGGAGGACGAAATAAGAGGGTTTTAACACCCGCTATTTTCTTGAGGAATATAGCTGTTTTTATACACAAAAATTGTGAAAAGCTTGTGAAAAGATAGCATGAGCTATGCTTACGCCGACGCTCTAACTTTTGGGGGCGTCGCCCTACACTCCGTTTCGGGAAGCCCTTGGATAAAATAATAACAGTTTCACAAAGCACTCGCTCTGTTGCCCTAAGCCAAGCTTAGCGGTTGACGAATCAAGCGCCAAGTCGTGTCCCGGCAACAACCTTTAGCGTGAGGGCTTTGTGAATTCGGATTGGCAGAAATCAACATGATATTTAACCCAGTCCAACTCCAATCCCTTAATTTTTGATTGCTTTGATAGCAAGAATCATTGTAGAATAATGATCCCTTAGGAACAGTTACCTAGATAACGGATAGAGTTACAGATTTCCTCTGTTTGGGTGCATTTAATCTAGAAGATGTGGAAGGAAAAAACAGTCAAGGCTGGCAATGTTTTTCCATCTTTACTTGCCCTGATGCAACTTAAGTCGTTCAGGAAATTTATGGCTGGGTTGCACGTAGGAGCAGGGGAGAATAAAAGCTATCTCCCCTGATACTCCTCTGTGTTTGTGTGTAATGAGTGATTTAACGGATTTGAGATCAGACAAGCTCAGCCCCGTAGGTTGCTATTGCGTCAGCAACCCAATTCCGATGGATTAGTAGTAGATCGTTCAGCAGACTTTTCCATCCTGCGGCACACTCTTATACCCTCCCACAGAAAATATGAGAGTTGTCAACCGATATATTTAATTGGAGCTGTGAGCTTTAGTCAGTCTTGGTGCTTACACTTTATGATGGGCCGCCTAACCCTGAGTGATCACCTCTTCCCTCGAAGAAGCAGGTTCCTTCAGAGTTGAGTCGATTCATCTCTATCGCAAGTTGAGACTCCAAGAACCAAGGGAACCAGAGTCACCCGCAGAGCAATCAGTGATGATGAGTCGCCAAGTGCCTGCGGCGGGCAGATTATTAAACGCACACAGAGGTTGGAGTGAAGTATAGCTGCCACCGGGAATAACAGAATTCTCTGCCGCTGCTACCTCAAATTTGTAGTTGTTGTTGTCGTTGAAGCTGTAATCACCCTTGAGGTCGTTGCTATAGCCACTCGAAGAAAAGTAAGGTTGACCCGGTCGGCGCAACAGCTCAACCACCGTGTCACTTTCCAAATGGCGCAAGCGCACGGTTAAGTCGCCAACCCAAGTGTGGACAAGGTTTTTCAGCGTGACGCTCACCTCAGTGATCTTGAAGTTGTCTGTAATAACAATGTCATCCTGAAAGCTACCATGACCATCAGGAATATGACCACCATTACCCACAAACGTCGAAATGTGAACTTTTTGGGTTGTGGGAAGTTGAAAATCAACGGTTGCGGTGGCTGTCCGTACTTCTTCGACGATTTTAGACATGATAATCAGTGCTCCAAGAAGCTAAAGGTTGACAAGAGTGAGAATCCGAGGGGCGATAACCCTGACGGGAGGCTTTACGAGGGTGAAATCAAATTGCGAAATCAAATTGTTAAGAACAGTTACGCTACTTTGCATTTTAGATAAATGCAAACCGGATTTTCTACATTTTATATAGATGCAATCCAGAATCTTATTGATTTTCGCAATCAAATCCTATATTTCTTTACTTTGATAATAATGACATTTTTTATGCAAAGAGATCCAGCCCCTGGAGACCTTTTTTTGAAAAAAACATATTAATAAGTGAGTTATTTTATTTTTTTAGAACCTGTAATCCTTGTGGGGAAAGATTTTCGTGTCCTTTGCTTCTCATGATTTTAATGATTTTATATAAATTTCTTGTAAAGATAACCCTGGATAATCTTTAGCTTTAGCCTAAAAAAATCTAACTTTACTCAAGATTTTAGGACAAAAATATTATGACATGGTAGATTTATTTCCACCATGTAAAGTTTTAGGTAAACTAGACAACCTTTTCCTATTAAGGCGTTTATTAATCCACATTCCGCCTGTTTAAGTGGCGTACTAGGATTTTTTTCGGGACTCAAACAAGTACCAACCTCAAAAAAAACAAACTATCTTAGTCCATTCGTTGTTCAGATAGAGGGGTAAATTTGCCTAATCGATTGAGCTTTTGGGGGCATCGCCAGCCTAGAAAACTTTAAAAATCCCCTGGCTGTCTTTTTTAGGCAATCCATGATTTTGTTTCATGTAACTTTGTTATCACTATAGCCTTGCCTTAGGTTAGCCCTACCTCAGAGGTGCCTAGATTCTAGGGTGATTTACAAATTGTTTAGATCATTAATAAAGCTCCTTAACGATTTCAGGTCAATGGGTGACAAAGCCTAGTGGGTGTGATGCTGGGAGGAAAGAAAGTGGGCTGAAGCAAGAGGACTGCGGTTGCCAGCCCACGGTTTTCATTCTGTGAGGCCTCTCAAAATGTCATACAAGGACGTATGACACGTATTACACCAATAAGAATATTATTTCAATTAGCTGAGTTTTTTTTTAAAGATTTGTTACGATTTGCGAACGTCGCCCTGGCTTTCTTCTTCTAGACTCATGTCATTTCTCGCTGAGTCAACGGCTGCTCGTCCCCTAGCCTTAGCCAGGGAGGATAACAACGCCAGGACGGCGGTCATCGGCAGGGGTACTTTACCGCGCTTGGCAGGGATGGCTTGGGGCAAGAGGCGTCCATCCCACAAAATGATTAAGGCGTTGCTTCATTAAGGGATGATTAGGCCACGATCACTCTCGTGAGAGCGGTTAGCGAAGTGCGTGACCAAAAGCTTGGTAGAACACGTTTCGCGGCTAAGAGTGGAGACGAGTGTAAGAGCGTCTGTGAGTTCTTAGCGGTCGTACCTAATGATTCCTTAAATTAGCAACGCCAATTGTGAGGTTTTTGATTCAGTTGTCTATTCTGCGGTTGCCAGTTCTGTACTGCCTGCCGCGCGACGGCGTGTCAGGGTGTTGAACAGCATCTGACCAATGGCTTTGATCAGGTTGCCTTCCAACTCCTGGAACAGTTTCATGTTCATGCCAAATGTGGCATTGGCTTCATCTACAATCCGCTCGGCTGTCGCGTCATCGATGGGTAACTCATCGAGGGCTTGCCGATAATGTGCTTTAAATGCTTTCTCGTCCGGAATATCTTGGAATTCATAGAAATCCGTACCCTGTCCCTCGGCTAGATTCATAGCCCGTTGGGCAATCTTTTTGAGAATCTGCCCACCGGATAAGTCACCGAGGTAGCGCGTGTAGGAATGAGCAATCAACAATTCGGGTTGTGTGGCAGATACCTCCCGAATGTGTTGCACATAGTTTTTGGCGGCTTGTGAAGGAGCGACTTGCTCACGCCAGTTAGAACCGTAGTAGAAGTACAAGTCTTGCTCTAGACTCTTTTTGCGGTTGAGCTGGGGGAAGTAAATTTTGGAGAGAATTGGGTGTGTGCTGTGGCGATCCATCTCTTCTTCCATCGCCGAATAGACGAAGTAGAGGTTTGAGACCAGCTTCCGGTAAGAGGTTTTCTCAACGACACCTTTCAAAAAGCATTTTACAAAACCAACATTTTCCGCCATAGTGTGAGCTTTTTTAGTGCCCTCACGCAGCTTGGTGGCTAAATTGTTACTCATTACAAATTATCCTGTCCTTAAAGTTGACGGCTGTGTGTTGTTTCTTACAAAAGAGTTAAAGCTTTTCCAAATTGTTAGAATATACTGGTTTGATGAGAAGTGCCGTTAAGAATTTTTACACAACTTCAACTTCTGAGTTCGGATTGATACATAATCTCCCACAAGTCAATCAGTCCCTCAGGCGACAGGAAAGCGGGTACTCTAAGATAAATGTGTTGGCATAGTAATATTGACGGGTTCGTTTAGATGGCCTGAACAAAGTCCCGGCGTTATTCTATTACGGTCGATTAACCTGACTTGATAAGATTCACCGTAATTTCTCAGGTTTTCAGGCGGCCATTGATCGCCCTAAACCCCTGAAGTGCAACTTCCTGGGAGCCAGAAATCAGGAATCAGGAGTCAAGAGAGAACCCCTGACCCCTGTGACAACGGAATGCAACTTCGGTACAGCGATGGATTGATTAGATATCCAAATCGGTGAGGTTGAGGCGCGAACCGTAGGTTTCGATGAATTCACGGCGTGGCCCGACGCGATCGCCCATTAGCACCGTGAAGACGCGATCCGCTTCTGCTGCATCCTCAATTTCGATCCGCTTTAAGGTGCGAGTGCCGGGATTCATCGTCGTTTCCCACAATTGAGTTGGCATCATTTCACCCAACCCTTTGAAACGTTGGATGGTGTAGCTGGCGTTAGAGGGAAACTCGTGTTGGATTAGATTGTTGAGTTCGCGATCGCTATAGCAGTAGTAATGACTACGTCCCCGCTCTACTTTATAAAGTGGAGGACAAGCAATATAGATGTAGCCCTGATCCACAAGCGCCCGTTGATAACGATAGAAGAAGGTCAACAACAGCGTGCGGATGTGCGCCCCATCAACATCCGCATCCGTCATAATCACAATCCGGTGGTAACGTAATTGCGCGGGGTCGAACTCGTCACCTTTAATACCCAAGCCTAGGGCTGTAATTAAAGCCTGAATTTCTGTGTTCTTGTAGATTTTGGCGTCGTCGGTTTTCTCAATGTTGAGGATTTTACCGCGCAGGGGCAAAATAGCTTGAAATTGACGATCCCTTCCTTGCTTGGCGGAACCGCCGGCACTGTCCCCTTCTACAATAAAGATTTCCGATTCTGAGGGGTCACGAGAACTGCAATCGGCTAACTTACCCGGTAACGGCGAAGACTCCAGAACGGATTTACGCCGCACCAAATCACGCGCACGACGAGCCGCTTCTGCTGCTTTAAAAGCTTGAATCGCTTTGTCTAAGACGGCGTCTGCCACGTTGGGACGGAACTCTAGGTATTCTGTTAATACCTCTCCCACCAAGGATTCGACGATGCCCCGGACTTCGGTATTTCCTAGTTTTGTCTTGGTTTGACCTTCAAATTCGGGGTCGGGGACTTTAACGGAAATCACGCCCGTCAATCCCTCTCTAACATTCTCGCCGCCGAGGTTTGCTTCATTTTCTTTGATTTTATTGCGCTTACGGGCGATCGCATTCATCGTCCGCGTCAATACCGCTTTTAGCCCCTCCAAATGGGTGCCACCATCAATCGTGCGGATGTTGTTGGCAAAGCCCAGCAAATTATCGCTGTAGGCATCGACGCACCACTGCAATGCCACTTCGACTTGTGTCCCGTTACGTTCCCCCTGAATATAGATAATTTCCTGGTGCAGAGGCTCTTTATCACGGTTCATGTAGGCGACATATTCCTGGATGCCCCCCTCGTAGTAGTAAGTTTCTTGGCGGAGTTGCTCCAGTCGGCTATCGCTAAACGTAATCCGGACACCCGCATTCAGGTAGGCTAGTTCTCGCACACGCCCCGCGAGTGTGGTGTAGTCGAACTCGATGCCAGTGGTGACAAAGATTTGCGTGTCTGGCTTAAAGGAAACGGACGTGCCAGTTCGGGCTTCTTGCGATGGCTTTCCTATGAGTTCAGTAACAGGGATACCTCGTTCATAGCGCTGGGTGTGTATCCGGTTCTCGCGCCAAACTGTTACCTCTACCCACTCAGACAGCGCGTTAACGACTGAAATCCCGACACCATGCAATCCTCCAGACACTTTATAGCCGCCACCACCAAACTTCCCTCCCGCATGAAGTACCGTCATCACCGTTTCCAGTGCTGATTTGCCCGTGGTGGGATGAGTATCGGTGGGAATGCCGCGTCCGTCGTCTGTAACGGTAACGGAACCATCGGCATTGATGTCAATTTCAATATGAGTGCAATAACCCGCTAGAGCCTCATCAATGGAGTTGTCTACGACCTCGTAAACTAGATGATGGAGTCCCCTAGGGCCAGTAGAACCGATGTACATCCCTGGGCGTTTTCGCACCGGTTCGAGACCTTCCAGAACTTGAATCTGATCGGCACTGTAACTACTCGTCATGTAAGGGATTCTCCAATAGAAGCTTTAGACCGTTGCGATCCTCAAAAATGAGAAAACACTCTAAAATTTTAACACAAAAGCCTCCTAGGCGGCTACAGAGCCGTTTCAAGGCTTGTTTAGATAGCTACTGGGTGTATTGCTAAAACTGTGTTCTTTTTCTTGACAACCACACAATGAGTGCTCTTGAGTCTAACGAGTGTATGCTCACGGCTTTGCTTCATGCTCTGGATGGTGTTGAGGGGGCTGAATTAAAGAGCAAAGCTCAGCGAAGAAACACTCTAAAGATAAAACAGCGATAGAACAGACGCTAGGACTCTATAACAAATTGATTGGATTTATAGATTCAGGTATGGAATTATTCAATCATCAGCCACTGGGTTTGATCACCCTTTGCGGTGCGACAGCGACTGGGAAGTCGGATTTAGCGTTGGCTTTAGCGCAACGACTGAACTCAGTTATTCTCAGTGCTGACTCTCGTCAGGTCTACCGAGAGTTTGACATTGGTACTGCTAAACCCTCAGCCCTTGAACGACAGCAAGTGCCTCATTATTTAATAGATATGTGTGAGCCGACACAGACAATGACTCTGGCAGACTACCAGCAATCAGCTCAAGAATTGATTGCTAAATTTCAGGCAAAGGGTACAATCCCCCTACTGGTTGGTGGTACGGGTTTATACATTCGTGCGGTAGTGCAGGGGATGAAAATTCCGCGAGTTGCACCACACCCTGAATTGCGATCGCAACTAGCTTCACTGGGTCAAACTCAGCTTTACCAATTCCTCCAAAAGGTTGACCCAACGGCTGCCCACAAGATTCACGCCAACGACGAAGTCAGGACATTACGATCACTAGAAGTATTTTACGTTACTGGACGCCCAATTTCCGAGCAACAAGGCGAAAATCCTCCCAACTATCCAATTCTTCAGATTGGTTTGGAATGTAGTAACTCCGATATCCTTATTCGTCGTATCGAGAAGCGAACTGAGCACATGATAGCGGCTGGTTGGGAAGCCGAGGTGAAAGCTCTTTGTCAAAAATATGGTGCTGATTTACCTCTGTTAGATACCTTGGGCTATCGAGAAATGAAGCAATATCTTGCAGGTGAAATTTCCCTAGCCCAAGCGAAAGAACTAACGGTTTTGCACACTCGCCAATTTGCCAAGCGACAGCGCACTTGGTTTCGAGCTTATCCACAAATTGAGTGGTTTGGTGCCGATCATCCCGATTTGCTGGAACAAGTATGGCAGCGTATACAATCCTTTAGTTCTACTTTATTAGTATCCTCTTTATTGAACCCCGTTACAGCGAATGATTAATCAGCAAACAGGGCAATTCGATATTGCTCGTCACTTTGATTTAATCCAAAGATTGCAAAAAAGCGGAAGAACACAAGAGGCTATATCAGCGTTAGAGAATGCCTCTACTCTCTTCCCGGAAGAGTACTTATTCAAACTCCTCAAAAACTTATTTATTCCAATTGTTTATGCGACAGCCGATGAAGTATCGTTCTATCGTCAGCGCTTTGAAAGAGGGCTACAAGAGTTAATTCAGCAAACCTCCTTGAGAACTCCTGAAGAAAAGAGCAATGCTCTAGCAGCGATTAGTCGCGTTACCAACTTTTATTTAGCCTATCAAACTGGCAATATTCGTGAGTTACAACAGCAGTATGGAATATTGGTTCATAAAGTTGTAGCTGCCAATTACCCCAACTGGATCGAACCGCGCACAATGCCTTCCCTTCCAGAGAATCAAAAGATTCGTGTTGGTTATATTTCCAACTATCTTCATCACCATAGCAGCACATTTTGGTTACAGGGCTGGCTGCGTCATAGCAATCGGCAGAATTTTGAGATTTACTGTTATTATATCGGAAATCAGCCGGATTCAATTACGCAAGAATTCCAAGAATATAGTGATGTATTCCGTCATATCCCAGAGAATTTAGAAGGCGTATGTCAGCAAATTTCAACTGATAATTTACATATTCTGGTTTTTCCAGAGCTAGGAATCGATGCACTGACGTTTGCAATCGCTGGTTTGCGGCTTGCTCCTGTGCAGTGTACGGATTGGGGATACCCAGTAACATCTGGGATACCCACCATTGATTACTATATATCTAGCGAACTAATGGAACCTGAGAATGCTCAAGAACATTACTCGGAAACACTGATTTGCTTACCTAATCTTGGGATTGCTTATCCCCAATTAGAGGTTCCACAATTAACAAAAAATCGCTCTGATTTTGGGTTGCGGGATGATGCCGTTGTTTATTTGTGTTGCCAAGCTCCATATAAATACTTACCCCAGCATGATTTTATATTTGCTGAAATTGCTAAGCGCGTGCCGCAAGCTCAGTTTGTATTTGTTCGTGCCGAGGTTCTAAAACCACGCCTTAAAGCGGCATTTGCAGCGGTTGGCAAGAGTAGTGATGATTATTGTGTGTTTCTCTCATTTTTAAATCATGAAAATTATTTAAGGCTTAATTTACTCAGTGATGTATTTTTAGATACCTTAGGCTTTACCGGGGGGAACACCACTCTGGCTGCACTTGCCTGCAATTTACCTGTGGTTACTTGTCCAGGTGAATGTATGCGCGGTTACATGTCAACTGGGATGCTAAAAATGTTGGGATTTAGTGAAACAATTGCTAAAAATGAAACAGAATATATTGAAATTGCCGTGAGGTTAGGGTTAGAACCTCAATGGCGGCAGCAGATTGTACAGTACATAGGAAAACACAAAAATTGTCTCTTCGATGATAATGTTTCTGTAGCTGCGCTTGAGGAATTTTATCAACAAGTTGTTAGGAAACGTCTCATACAGAACTAGAGTTATCAATGATTTGATTAAGTATCTAGCATCTTAACTGAGAGTGTCGGGATCGATACCCAGTCCCCGCAATTGTTCTGCTAGTAATTGGGCGCGTTGTTCAGCTTGCTCGGCACGTTGTTGCTGTTGCTCCTTCTCTAGGCGTTCCTGTTCAGCGCGTTCATCACCAGTGAGGAGAAAATTCCCATCTTGATAACACCAACGTAACCAAACATCCTGCCTGCTTTCAAATTCACCTTCCCACAAAGTTAAACCCAGCCCAACTTGAGCTAACCAGGTTTCTGATGTTTCCGAATAGCGCATTCCTCGAAGTTCATGAATGCGAAGAACTTGCTGTCCTAATTGTTGGGTGGGGTCATATACGATGTAGTAACTCACCCGCATGTGTTCGTAAATTTTCAGTTTATTCCCCAGTTCATCACCAACTTTGTTGGACACAATTTCAAGGACGACTTCTGGGGGTTTGCCAAACTTCCACACCAGATAAGAACGGTTTTGCTTGTCCCACCAATTTTCAGGCATTTGGACATCCAGACTGAGAAAAACATCGGGGACAATGGCAGGTTGACCATCTGTATGGTAGATGCCGACGTTAGAGGCAGCTAAAAAAGTCTGCTGCTGTGCAGAACTGTAAAGAGTACCAACTAAAAATCGTTGCTGTTTCTCAGAGGCAAAATTATCCACAGGCGTGTCGTCTTCAGTGACTAGGCGGTTGGCGTCTGGTACGTAGTAATCATCACAGATTAAAGGTAAAGGTTGCTGAACCATGAGTTTATGTCCTGTTGCTTGGTTAAGCGGTTCTGTGGAAGCATCGCTATTCTCAGGATAATTACTTAATCACATATAGTGCGATGGTCAGTTTTTCCGTAAATCCACGCTGTTGATCGTCGAGGCTGTAGTGCCAAGATTTGTTACAAATCTAGAGTTTCAAATCACAGATGACCATATCGAGCGATCGCCTGAAAAGCTACGAAGCACTCATTACCTGCTTCCGTAAGCTACTCGCCCCGCTACCAGTCTTTGTTAAACGGGACATTGAAAGACACTTAAATCAGATAGATAGTTTGATTCAAGCAAGCCGCCCACCTCGTTTTATGATTTTTGGTCAGCGTGGTGCGGGTAAATCATCGTTGATTAATGCCATATTTGGTGCCAAAGTTGCAGAGGTTGGAGATGTTAGACCACAAACAACAGCATCTGAGTGGTTCCCGTATGAACAAGGCGGCAAGATACTGGAAATCCTTGATACACGAGGCTTGCTTGACCCTAAAGCTGCGGCATCGGGTAAGGCATCATCGGATTCTGCGGAAAAGACCATCTTGGATGCAGTACGAAAAACTTGCCCAGATGTAGCCCTTTTTCTTTGTCAAGCTAAACTGGTACATGCTGGAATTGATGAGGTTCTTGATCGTGCCGATACAATTCTCAAAGAAACTAAGAGGATGTACCAGCGCGCTCTACGCATCATCGGTGTGGTCACGCAATGTGATCTGCTTGACCCATCCTATATACATCAATTACCAACTGACAACACTCGTAAAAACCGTAATATCGAGACGGCAGTTTTTGACCTCACAAGGCACATCTCATCAAAAGAGCATTCGGGCAAAAACCTTGTACAGGTCATTCCGATATCAGCCTGTGCTGAATATCAAGTAGATGGAACACTAGAACCAGATTTTCGCTGGAACATCAACCGTTTGCTTGAACTACTAATGGAGCAAATTCCTAGAGAAGCCCAAAATGATATAGTACGTTTAGCTAAGATACAAAAATATCAAGAAAGTGTGGCGCGTACTATTGTGTGTAGCCGTTGAGATGCTTCTGGTGTTCTCGCTGCCGTGCCGATACCTATACCTAATTCACTTATAGTCGGATTAATGCAAGTCGCTATGGTTGCAGAGATTATCTACATCTCTGGAGAGGATTTTGCATTAGCATCTGTAGGGGATTTCTTGGCAAATCTTGGGGTTAAAGGAAGCGCAGGTTTCGTTGCTGGTGGATTAGCTGGTGGGCTTGCTGACTTTTCGTGGGAGAATTTACCTGCACTTGTAGCTGAATATTTGCCACAGCTTGTCGCTGAGGGTTTACCTGAGTATTTAGCAGCGGATTTGTTAAAATGCTTGCCAGGACTTGCAGTGATTATTGCTGGTTGGGGCGGGGCAAAAGCTACGGAAAAGGTGGGAGAAGCAGCGATCGCCTACTTTATTGATAAGACTCCAATCGAGGCAGTAAAGCAAAAGTTTGGTTTTGCTTCAGTGTAGATAATATAGTATTTTCCGTTGGGTGGAAGACACGATTTTAGTAGGGGCACGATATGTCTTGCCCCTACAGAATTTGATGTAACTTTCCCTACTGCCAGACGAATACTTTCGCTTCGTACCCTCCCAGATCAACCATTATTTGGTTATCCCCAGCCTCCACATCATAATTCGCCGTCCACTCGTGCCAAGTACCATTTTCAGGAAAATTAGGAATCGTATAACCCGCTAAGAAGTCATCTGAAAAATTGACAACGACAACAACACGAGAACCTTCCCCATTCCAACGGCTATAAGCTAATACCTTAGCTTCTGGATTTTCATGAATAAATTCAATGTTTTCCGTGTAGAGGGCATGATTGCTTTTACGAAGATTAATCAAGCCTTTGCAAAACTCAAACAAACCGCGATTTAAGTCATGACCTAGTAACGTCCAATCAATTTTGGCTTGTTCTTGGGTTTTATACTTATACTCGCCAAACTCTTCACCCATCCACAACAAAGGTACTCCAACGGCTGTCATCGTGATGACAGCGCCCAACTTTCTCCGCTTAAAGGCTTCCTCATCCAAAATGCCGCGCTCGCCTAATTCGGCTAACACATGATTATGGTCGTGATTGGTTAGGTAATTCACAACATTAGTGGCACCCATGAAACCTTGCCGCTTGCAATCAATTACATCCTTAAGACGCTCTAGATCAAAAGTATCCCCACAAATATGTTCCAATACACAATGATAGAAACTATCATGCCAGCAGCCATCCATTGGCCCATCTGCATTGGTAATGCTAGGGGTTTCAGGAATGTGTTCAGCAACAGTGTAAAAAGGCTTCATGCTAGCCGCGTTTTTGGCTTCCTGGACAATCCAATGCATGAAATCATAGTTAGCAATTTGTCGTGCTGCATCGAACCGAATGCCGTCGATATGATATTCCTTAACCCAGAAATTTACTTGGTCACCCATAAACTTGCGTGCTGGGTAAGTGTCTAGATTTTCGTCATAGAATTCATAGTTAAATTCTGGCCCCCAGTTGTTCTCAGGGTCGCGGGGTGAGTGGTGATACCAGTAATCGTGGTCAATCTGCGTCAGAGGACTTTCTGCTTCTGAGTGGTTATAAATCCCGTCCATGATGACGCGAATTCCACGCCCGTGGCACTCATCAATCAACTGCTTCAACTCTTCACTCGTACCATAGCTAGATTCCGTAGCGAAGAAGTATCGGGGGTTATAACCCCAGCTATGATCACCAGGATACTCTTTGACTGGCATCAACTCGATCGCGTTAATTCCTAAGTCGGCTAGGTAATCTAATTTTTCTACAACATGCTTGTATTTACCTCGGGCGTAGGGGTCATCCTCACCACCGGAGAAGTCGCCAACATGCACTTCGTAGATAACTAGCTCATGATCGGCAGGTAATGGCTTGTCGTCGTGTTTCCAAACATACGTATCAACAATTCGTTCCCCGTCTTTAATCCGCACATTGCCATTTTGGGTAGAGTCATCAATATCGGTAGCGTAGGGGTCATTGACATCTACCCATTGATCGGCTTCAAAGAACCAGGATTTGGATTGGACACGAAATTTATACTGATAAACTCCATCCTCAAGCTCAACCTGAGTCCGGAAATAACCATCTTTATCTTTCTTCATCGGAATTTCTTCCCAGTTGGAAAAAGACCCGATTAAAGAGGCCCCTTTGTTATAAGGAGCAAATAAGGAAAATCCGATTGAACTAGCCATTAGTTTGATGAGGGGCAATTTTAAACAAGCTGAGCTGTATTGTCGGAGTTATTTCCTGGCTAGAACATCCCTCTAGAGTTAGATATTTCTACTTTAGAAGCTGATTTGAGAATAAATTGGCTTGTATCCTATTTCCAGGATAACCTCTTGAAAATTTAGAATTTATGAGCGATTAAAGCAACTTAAATTAACCAGAACAGAGGTGTTCATCTGCATAAAAATTGAAAACTCCAATTGTGTATTTTGGAATCTATAGCTATGCTTCACTTAACGATAAAAAATATAAAAACCCCTATCTAAATAGGGGCTTTTAAGATTAGACAAAAGTATTATCCCTCTTTCTTATTTTTTGTGGCTTTGTTTGCCACCTTCGCGGCCGATTTCAGACATATGTTCACGGTCTTTGCTTACAGTTTCGCCACCTTTGCGACCGGCTTCCCTGGCTTCCTCTGAGGTAAACTCATGGGCTGTTCCCTTCTCGTGAGCCGCCTTTCCACCTTTGCTTGCAATCTCTCTTTGTTTATCCTGATCCATAGAGGCAAAGCCACGTTTGCTTGTATTTGACATAGCTGTACTCCTTTTGTTTAAAGCTTTACAATTTTCTTCTATAGTCTAGGAAGTGGGAACAATCATCACTTCTCCCTTAAGAAAGAGTCATTATCTCCTTCTAATGACTGAGGCTATAAGTGATTAAACCTATTGTATTTCTGCATAAAATCGATGATTATTATAGGTAGTATTCTCCAGCCTAAAAGAGCTAATAAGGGAGAACTGCGCTAATAATTGTTTAATTAGGAAAGAGTAAAAATTCAAGAATTCAGTTACTTATATTAAAGGTAGCAGCAGTCTCAACTGTTACCTATCAGCCTGCTATGAAATACATTTCGCGTTAACAGATCAATTAGGCTGAAGCTGCACTTTTCGTCAGTAATCCCTGCTAGTTTCATCAGTAATCCCTGCTAGGATGATTACCCTGAATCAAAGCCATCTGCAATCAGCAGCAGAGAAACAGCTGTATGATGAGTGTTCCAACCGACATGATATAAGACAAGACTAAGCCTAGGCGTTTGTTTTACAATTCATTACCAATAGCCTAAAAAGTGCCCCTATTAGGAGATTGTCAATTCATAGTTGCAATCTCTTTCGTGATGTCAAAGCCCTTTACCATCCAACCTCATTTAAAAATCCAAGCACTGGAAACTCGCTAGCGATTGCCCAAGAGACATCCGCGAAGCGCCTCCCCACCCTTAGCTCAGGCCGCCACTATCCTGCCCATACGCTTGCCAAGCCAAGTCTACCAATCCGTTAACGATCGCCGCGGCAACCACAGAACTCCCCTTACGCCCTTCAATCCGAATATGAGGAATCAAAGAGTCTTTCAGGCGGTCTTTCGCTACATCCACATCAACAAACCCCGAAGGTGTCCCAATGACCAAAGCGGGTTTTATTTCCTCACCCTCGATTAACTCAATCAGCGCCGTCAATGCGGTCTGAGCCTGACCTACTACGAAAATTCCTTCTGGATAGCGTCTGGCTAGGGTTTGAATTCCCCAGGCCGCTTGTGTCTTCTCCTTTTGCGGACGCGTCAGCGCTTCCATACTGCAATACACAGGATTGGCAAAGGTATTCTGAATGTGAGGGGTAATCCCCACCTGCACCATTGGAACATCGACCACTATCGTAGTACGAGCCGCTAAGGCAGCGGCTCCCGCCTGTAAGGCTCGCTCAGAAAACCGAATGAGAGACAGATATTCAAAGTCAGCCGTGGCATAAATCACTCGGCGCACAATCTCGTATTCTGCCGCCGTAAAGATATGATCGCCGATTTCGCGGTCAATAATTGCCAGACTTTGGGCATCTGTCACATGCCATTCCATCATGTCTCTTAATCCAAATGTGATTTGTCAACTTTAAGTCCCGATAGATTTAGCGCTCACTCCCAATTGGTGTGTACAAGCGCTGGCTGAAACTCTCAATCCCTAACTTCCTGGTTTGATGAGAAAATGAGATGCTTTCACTGTACTACAGGACACAGCCGCCGCAAATCACATTCGCCATTTTCTGCCGTTTTTATTTTATGCCTCAAAAAAAGGCGTCTTGCTCTGACCCCTATTGTGCAGACAAGACGCCCTACTTCAATGATTTACCGAAAAAATGGGTTTAAAGCTGCGTAACTATTGCTCCGCTGTCCTTCTAGGACGGCTTTATTTTGTGATAGAATGTTTTGCGTAGATTTTTTCCACGCAAATGCTCGTTTTGGAGTTTAAAGCTAAGGGAAAAACAACTCAATACGCCGCTGTAGACGAAGCTATTTTGACCGCTCAGTTTGTCCGCAACAAGTGTGTCCGGTATTGGATGGACAACCGAGGTGTAGGACAGAAGGAGCTGTATCGCCTCAGTAAAACGTTGAGAGAAGAATTTCCCTTTGTTAAAGCCTTGAACTCAAGCGCTTGCCAAGCATCTGTTGAAAGAGCCTATAGCTCCATAGCTCGGTTCTACGACAACTGCAAGAAATCTGTTCCAGGCAAAAAAGGGTATCCAAAGTTCCAGAAAAATTGTCGCTCAGTCGAGTACAAAACTTCTGGATGGTCACTTTCCGAGAACAGGAAGCAAATCACTTTCACTGATAAGAAAGGGATTGGTAAGCTCAAACTTAAAGGAACGTGGGATTTAAACTTCTACCAACTAGACCAAATCAAACGGGTTAGGCTAGTGCGTCGGGCTGATGGCTACTACGTTCAATTTTTGGTGAAAGCTGAGAACAAGGTAGATAAAAAGCCAACAGGTAGGACTATCGGATTAGATGTAGGAATAAGCCAGTTCTATACCGATAGTAATGGGCACACTGAACCTAACCCAAAGTTTTATCGGACTGGGGAGAAACGGCTGAAGGTTCGTCAACGCCGTGTTTCTCGGAAAAATATTGGCTCTGCCAACCGCCAGAAAGCCATTAATAAATTAGGACGAGTACACCTCAAAATAAGTAGGCAACGTGAAGAACATGCCAAGAGAGTGGCACGTTGCGTAATCCAATCTAACGATTTGGTCGCCTATGAAGATTTGAGGGTCAAAAACTTGGTCAAAAATCACTGTCTCGCCAGATCTATTAATGATGCAGGTTGGTATCAATTCAGAAAGTGGCTAGAGTATTTCGGAGTGAAGTTCGGTAGGATAACTGTTGCAGTCAAGCCTGCCTATACTTCTCAGAAATGCTCATTATGCGGCACTCTAGTCAAAAAGGCTTTGTCTATGAGAACCCATGCTTGTCAGTGCGGGTTCGTATTAGACCGAGACTGGAATGCCGCTATCAATATTCTGGAGTTAGCCTTGAGTACCACAGGGCATGTGGGAACTTGGGTTTTAAACCTGAACGCTTCGGGAGATTTGGCCTCTACTGTGGCTGGAGCAATCCTGTCAGAGCAAGCTGGGTCTATGAACGAAGAATCTCCGCCCTAGAAGTGCGGAGAGTGTCAACTAATATTTACGTCTCCGAGGCAGAGGATTGAGCGATGATGGGTGACAAATAAGCCACGAGGAAACCCAGAACAAAGCCGATTACGTTGCGAAAGAGTGGCAACCACTCTGAGGTGCGCGTCACCACAGGCCCAATTCCGAAGGCGATGAACAGAATGCCCCACAGGGGAGAGAAGATTAAAGCCCATTGCCAAGCAAAAATTTGTCCCTCTTTACGGGGTATGGCGGCAAATCCGCAAATCAGTCCACCCAAGACTGAAGTAATCAGCGTCAAAATCCACTGTTCCCGTGGAAGACCGGGGACGACCTGGCAACCCCCCTGACGTAGACAAGTTTTAATCGTGTCTAGCGAGTCAACAATTGCTCGGTTTTCGCCATTTTCGCGGACATAGTAGAGGTTGCCGAATCGGGTTTGTAACTCAACCCAGAAGGTGCGAGGTAGGAATTGATACAGGTCATCCCCAACGTTGAAACCCAGAATATTACCGCCTCGTGAGTCAGCAATGAGTAAAACACTTTTATCGTTGAGTCCCCAAAAATCTTTGACGGCTCGACCTGGCGTGCGGTCGTATTGAGTCAAAACTCTCAGTTTCCAGCCCGTTTCAGTCTCAAAGGTCTCCAGATCTTTGACCAGTTCCTCTTCCTGAAGCGTCGGGAGAAAGTTAGCTAGATCGATGATGGGTGTTTGAGTATTGGGCAGTAAATCAGGGTTATCGAAAGCCTGCGCGGCTGGTGCGATCGCCCAAACTGACACGGCTAGGAAAAACGCGGCTAGGGATACCAGAAGTCTCTTGGGAAAAAAGTGCTGCATTGTGGATTTTATCAAACTCAACAAGTGTGGACACTAAAGGGAGGGTTTAAACGACGGATTAGGTCAAACTGATATTTTCTTTACACTTGTTTACTTTAGTCTAAGAATAGGGGCGATCGCAAAGCTTTGAGCGACTGAGTTAAGTCATCCTACCGCACGAATCTCCACAGGCGTGGCGATCACATCACGGCAAAGGCGGTGCCCCTTGGGAGCCATAGAAAGTTGTTCTGCCGTCCCAGTAAACTCCAATCGGCTCATAGCCCTACAAGTTACCCCAATTCTGTCATCTGTAGCCGATGGCCTCCGATCCTATGTATGGCTGGATATAGAAGAAATATGAGAATGTTCTGTATAGATCGAAACATTCTCTGACCTTCGGCTGGAAAAACCATCCAATATCGAGGCTTTAGTCCGGGAATTCTAAGTCTTCGTCCTCATGTTGCCTCGACAAACGTGAATCACCTTGGTTGTCCTGATAATACGCCTCATGCCTAGTAGAGTCGTTATCTTCGTAATCAGCCTCATGTTCTTGATAAGGATTGCCGCTTGTGGCTGATTCTGGCATAGGGGCACTTCGATCACGCTCCCGCAGGTCTAAGGCGGTTCTCTGAGAGGGTGGAAGACGATCAACGGATCGGCGTCCGAAATTAGGACGCCTCCAAGTTTTCCAAGCGGCTTTGACTCCCGCAACCACACCACGCGTATTAACCTGTACGTTTTTCGCCTGGTTTTTAACGCCGCTGAGACTTTGATCCACTTGCTTTGCTACTTGACCGGCGCTTTTTACGCCCTCGCTGACATCATCGGTCAAGTCACTGATTTCTAATCCCGTTAGGCGAATTGCTTCCAGAGTTGGTGGCAATTCCCGACGCAGAGTGTCCGCTAATTTTTCTATACTTCGAGCTGCCCGGCCTAACTCCTGTAAGGCAGGAATGGCTGCTATTAAAACAGCGGTTAAGCTGACAGCTACGAGTAGGATGGATAATCCTAACCAAAATAGAGGGTCAATCACCGACAGTTGCCTACAGTTGGTGGTCAGGAACTGACGGGCGTGATTCAGCCGCAACGTCAGTTTTGGACTGTCTCAGGTCTAGCGTCTCTCGTTGAGAAGCTTCAATGCCGGCGGCGATCGCTTCTCGGAGTCGAGCTAGTGTCCCATCCCAGTTCCGCAAGGCCGATTCGGAAAGGCGATCCGCTTGCAGTTGCACACTGGTGGATAAATCTTCGGCTAAATCAGGTAAAGCATCTGCGGATTTTTTCAACAACTGACGTGTATCCCGACCTGTGCGGGGCGCAATCAGTAAACCTGTCACAGTTCCAATGGCGCTGCCTAACAGTAAACCACTAATAAATGCTCCAGCACTTTTCTTTGACATTTTTGGGTCTCTCTTCCTACACCAATTTTATGCAGATTTGATCAGCGAGATGACTAACGAGTGCCTGAGACATCTGCTAGACCTGAACGTGTTGCCGATAATGAGCGATTCAGCGATTGCTCATTTAACATTTTCAGGATGCGAAAGGCTCTGCCAATGTTCCCACTCGGGGGTCAGTGGAGCGCAGCTATTAGTCTACAGCTCGTAGCTCTAAGATAAATCTATACCTTAACAGGATTTGAGTTACCTCTCATGGCAGATGGCTCTGAGCATTATCTTTTAGAGCGCTGTTGACGCCGTGACCGTCTAGATGATTTCGACTTCAAAGCGTCAGCACGGCTGCGTTGGCGAAATCGAGTCGAAGAGCGTGTGACTATTGGCAAAAGGCTTTGTACGAAACCCAAGAAGCCCAAAACTTGTTGAACTCGTTGTAGCTGCATCTCTAGCTGCTGATAACTTCCTCTAGACCCACGTATACCTAACTGTCCTTGAGAAATAGCTTCAGGGGCACCCTGCAAGGCGTTATGGGTATCACGATCAAAGATGGTCACTACCGCTGTGGTGATCGCTAGTGCTCGACGCAAATTCCATAAATACCAAGCCACATACAGGCATAGTAGTGAAATTACAACATTGATAACTACGACAACGACTACCATGCTTGGGGAATCTTTTGGGAATGCCAGGAGACGGATTTGAACCGCAGACACAAGGATTTTCAGCCTTCTGACAAGTTATTCATCCTCAGTGTAAACCGTCTACTTAATTCTTGGTTAATCCAGGCTTCCCAACAAGCGGACGGAGCATGATGGGTATGTGGGTCTGTCCGCTTCAATTTTGAGCTTCTTACTGACGGTGCATCTGGCGGCGCATCCGTTCTAGTTCATCCTCAACACTACCGTCTTCTACAGCTCTACACCTGGGCTGATCGGTAAGGCGGCGAAGCTCATCCAACTGACTTTCTGACTTCTCCAACTGCCTCTTAACAGGCCAGGGCGCAAACACAAACGCCAAAAGCGCCAGACCGCCAGTTAGGGGAAAATACAACAGCAAGAACCAAATCCACTGAGCAGCCCCTTTATATCCAGCCTTGGAGGGCAGCCGCCAGAGAATCACCCCCCAGTAAACCAGCGCTATCACCACGGCTACCAGCAAAGTAAAAGCTGTTGCAGCCGTAATGATCGCCTCATCTGACTTATCTCGTCGCAAGGAAGGGATTTCGTAAGTATATTCAGGTTCGACTTGAGTAAAGTTCATAAATGCCTTGATTGTCAGAGACGAACCGGAGAGGCTCTCATTTCTCCGGCTCTATACTCAGTAATCCCAAAATCAAGGCCAAAGTATCAGTGAGACACAAATCCGGTTGAGCGGGCTTGTGCGATCGCTCGCTAATCAAATCAGGGTGAGAGGGCAAAAAAATCGAAAACCCCATCAATTGGGGCTTACATGGAAATTGTACAGTGACTAATTAAATGACGTGATGACAAATTAATGTCGTCAAGTGAAAGCTTTCATTTATAAGGGCTAGAACGATTTTAGCATTTTCAATCGGAGAGAATTCAGTGACAAAATCAATGTCGCCTTCGGAGTTTATGACAATTTAGCTGTCGTCTTCTGAAAAAAGAAGAGTTAAGGAAAGTGACAAATTGAGTGTCATCTTTTTTAATCTTGCTAGAATTACATAATGTGTTTTTAAGTTAAATATTAATCTTGAGATGAAACCTGATGAGCAAGTGGCTTTTGATACTGTTGGCGCAAATGCGATTAGCTCCCCTACCAATCAAAGACCAATCGTCTCTGAGCTTTCAGGGGAAGCGAAAGTCAAGCTGGACGTAATTCTGAGCTTAATTGAACCGTGCGATCGCGCTACCTATGGAGAACGACTCCGAGCAGGTGCGAAGAAGCTTGGTGTTTCGGTGCGATCGGTACAAAGGTTAGTTAAGACGTATCAGGAGCAAGGATTAGCCGCCCTTACCTCAACCAATAGAGCTGATAGGGGCAAACACAGAATTAGTCAGTTTTGGCAGGACTTCATCATCAAAACTTACCAGCAGGGCAATAAGGGCAGTAAGCGGATGACTCCCAAGCAAGTTGCTCTGAAGGTTCAAGCCAAGGCTTCAGACATTGGGGACGATGAACCACCCACTTACAGAACTGTCTTAAGGGTACTCAAGCCGCTTCAGGAAAAAGAGGCGAAGGCGAAAAGTATTCGTACTCCGGGTTGGCGAGGTTCGACGCTTTCGGTGAAAACTCGTGATGGGGATGACCTAGAAATTTCCTATAGCAATCAGGTTTGGCAGTGTGACCATACCCGTGCGGATGTGTTGCTGGTCGATCAACATGGAGAACTGATTGGTCGTCCTTGGTTAACCACTGTCATTGATAGCTACTCTCGCTGCATTATGGGCATCAATTTAGGCTTTGATGCACCCAGTTCTCAGGTAGTTGCTTTAGCCTTACGTCATGCGATATTGCCGAAGCAATATGGGGCAGAGTACAAGCTGCATTGTGACTGGGGGACATATGGTAAACCAGAGTATTTCTACACGGATGGGGGTAAAGACTTTCGCTCCAATCATTTGGCAGAAATTGGAACACAGTTAGGTTTTGTCCCTAAATTGCGGAGTCGTCCTTCTGAAGGAGGGATTGTTGAGCGTCCGTTTAAAACGTTGAATCAGTCGTTATTCTCAACGTTACCGGGTTACACGGGTTCAAATGTCCAGGAACGTCCCAAGGAGGCGGAAAAAGACGCTCAGTTGATGTTGAGGGAGTTGGAACAGTTAGTCGTTCGCTTCCTTGTTGATAAGTACAACCAAAGTATTGATGCGCGGATGGGCGACCAAACCCGCTATCAGCGTTGGGAGGCGGGACTTAGAGGGGAACCCGCCCTAATTTCCGAGCGCGATTTAGATATTTGCTTGATGAAAGTGGCAAGGCGCACGGTGCAACGAGGTGGGCATTTGCAGTTTGAAAATGTGATGTATCGAGGGGAGTATCTGGAAGGGTATGCAGGAGAAACCGTAAGTGTCAGGTATGACCCCAGAGATATTACGACGATTTGGATTTATCGCCAAGAGAAACAGCAGGAAGTCTTCTTGACTCGCGCTCATGCTCAGGAATTAGAGACGGAGCAATTGTCAGTGGATGAAGCGAAAGCCAGTGCTAAGAGGCTGCGCGATGCCGGAAAAACCGTTAGTAATCAGTCGATTTTGCTGGAGGTTATGGAGCGAGAAGCGTTGGTCGAGGGCAAGAAAACTCGCAAGCAGAGGCACATGGAAGAACAGAGTTATAAGCAAGTTCCAACAAGTCCTGTGGTTGAAGAGGTTGAACCTGTTGAGCCAGAAGCAGAACAAGCAACTCAGACGGAATCGGACTTTTCTGATATTGAAGTTTGGGACTTAGACGAATTGCGTGAGGAATACGGGTGGTAAGTGATGACTGAAGCTGAGTCAATTGCTGAAGAATTAGGGGAATTCAAAACGGATGACCAAGAGTTACAAGCAGAAATTGCTCGTCTGAGTAAGACACGTATTGTCCCACTGGAACATGTTCAAGATTTACATAAGTGGTTGGATGAAAAGCGCAAAGCTCGTCAATCGTGTCGTTTAGTGGGAGAGTCGCGGACGGGTAAGACTGTCGCTTGTGAAGCTTACACTCTACGCAATAAGCCTAAGCAGGAGGGACGGCAAACGCCGATTGTTCCTGTGGTTTATATTATGCCACCGTCTAAGTGTGGAGCGAAGGATTTATTTAAGGAGATTATTGAGTACTTGCGATATCGGGCGGTTAAGGGGACAGTTTCTGATTTTCGCTCTAGGGCGATGGAGGTGTTGAAGGAGGTAGCCAGGGAGTATTCATGACACTGACAGATGAGATTCAACCTTGGCTGTTTCCGGTTGAGCCGTTCGAGGGGGAGAGTTTTAGCCACTTTTTGGGCAGGTTTAGGCGACGGAATCATTTGACTCCGAGTGCGTTAGGTACGTTGGCGGGAATTGGGGCGGTGGTGGCGCGATGGGAGAGGTTTCACCTCAATCCGTTTCCGAGTGCAAAGGAGTTGGAGGGGTTGGCGAAGGTTGTGGGAGTTGAGGCACAGAGGTTACGGGAAATGTTGCCGCCGCAGGGAGTGGGGATGAACTGCAATACAATTCGCTTATGTGGGGCGTGTTATGCCGAGTCGCCTTGTCATCAGATGGAGTGGCAGTTTAAGTCAACGGCGGGGTGTGAGACGCATCAGTTGAGGTTGTTGTCGAAGTGTCCAAGGTGTGGGGCAAGGTTTAAGATTCCGGCGTTGTGGGAGGATGGGGGGTGTCAACAGTGTTTTATGTCGTTTGCTCAGATGGCGGAGTATCAAAAAGCTTTTTAGTTAACTTGCTGCATAGTCGAATACGGATTCGCCCAAACCAGAGCGGAATTTAGTATGAGCGAACCCCGTAAAGCACATGATTAATCGTCGAAACCAGCAGGATCGATTTCTCCAAGGGGGCAACCTGCCGGAACTGTTTTACCAGCCTGTAGAAGACTTCCAATTGGAGTCTCGGGCTGAATGTTACCTTTAAGGTTAACCTGTAGCTCTACCACCATATTGTTTCGAGCTTCGTCAATATCTTTTTGACACTGAACTTGAACCTTGCTTCCCGCTCCATCATTGAACGCTTTATCAAACTGATTTCTGATCTCGTTAGAGGAGAGGGAATTACCAATATTTCTAACGAACAGATCGCGAACTGAAGAGTTATTCACTTGGTCTAATAAAGCGATTGATTCTTGGAAATATTCGTCCGGTGAGTTACTGTAGCAAGTTCCATGTTTGTACCATTCATGTAGATGCAGATCCGAAGCAAATCCTGGCATTTTAACGGCTAGTTCATTGCGCGTTTCCTCAGATAAGGTGATTGGTGGCAACTTTGACCATTGCTTATCTTTGTCAAGACGTATGATATCGTCACTAACATTGCAATAGATATTTTGCCTCGGCTGGGGAAATAGACCGTGTAGAACTAAGTTTGTGGCATCAAACCGTTTTGCCGTTTGGCTCTCACATTCGGGCTTAGTTGGCTTCGTTTCACAAAAGGATGGTTGCCAGCTAAGGGCAAGTAAATAATCCTGATTGACTGGAGCAGAAGAACCTAAAAGTTGTCCACACTGTAGGGACACCCAGCGCTCCGACGGTTCAGCGTCCTCGATCCTAAGCAAGTAATGGGAGGCGTTATCTCGGTTTTTACCAATGACTGGATAGGTTTCTTGGGGAGTCAGTCGAATATTTCCCCGATTGGTTCCACTTTTGATTGACTGTACGGCTTCGCAAGCTTCGTCAGCAACAAATTGATTGTTGAGTGTGATGAATGCGTAAGCTGGTCTAGACCACAGAGTTAAACAGAAACATAGAGAAATTGCAAGCAACAACCATTTTTTCAGCGTTAACATTGATATTTCCTTCGTGTTACAGATAGCTGTCTAACAGCGCAGTATCTTCTTCAATACATATACATAGGGTTCCGGAAAGTTGAACTCATTGTAGGAAAATCGCAAACGTTCTCTGGACGTAACCAATCCTTTTGCAAAAAGGATTGGTGTTGCGATCGCCCTCCACGCACACTACGTGATCGCAACTGAACTAACCTACGCTGATTCACTGAGCATAGGGTAGTTCATGCCTATTTAGTGTTAAAGGAGCTAGAGCGTCCGCTAACACCGAAGGTTTTATTAGAAACGAATGGCTTCGTAGGAAGTAATCGGTATGAAACGAGACGTGCTTTCGTCCCCGCGACTCTCCATTGGGTCAAATTCACTTAACCCAAACGATAATCCCGTCAACTCCTCGATCTCCTGAATTGTTACTTGGTGAGTTCTGACTCGCCTATCATCAGAAAACGCTTCCTTTGGAAAATTTTGAATCAGTTCTTCCTGGCTGAGCAGATAACCTGTGGCGGAAAGGTTACCCTCTTTGACCATGACCAAAACTTTCCAAAACTGACGGGGTAATTTCACTCGACGATGCTCTCTGTCATCATTACGGAAGACAGGACCCGTGGACACGGACACACGAAACTTTTCTGCGATCGCATTGTCTAAGATATAGTTTTCCAGTCCTAGCCAGGTTGCCTTGTTTTGGTTGAAATCTTTGTGCTGGGGACTACAGTTAGTGAAGTGGAATGTATCGTTATTGGCAGCTTGGGCGATGGAACCCCATACAGGATCTAAACGACGCACTAGATGTCCGCGATCGAGGTCGTTATCTGCATAAAGAGAATTGTTGGTTTGTTCGTCTGCCCCAATTCGAGGGTCAGTAATCCAATTTTCGTTGTTATCAACCTTAATTCTGTGCGTTCCGTCAACATTAACAGCAGTGTAAAACGCCATTTTCCGCACCTTATTCATCACGATGCTGAAGTGGTGATACGGCAAGATGTATTCATCCATCCCTCGCCCTGCCATACGATTGATGGCACAATCGCGCTTCATCTTGTCTGTCAATTCCGGCAGGGGAACGCGCTTACCATTGCTTCCTAGAAAGTTCGGATCGTAGCCCTTACGATCGCTGTAGTCCGTAACTCGCCTAGCTTCATTGGGGTCGATTTGAGTTCCTCTACCGTAAGTTAATTGATTTCCTGTTAGAGCGGTAACGTCTGAAGGCATAGGTGACTCCTTTAATTGAGAGTTAATGTGAACAGAGGATGATAAATCGGATGAGCTTGTGTCAAAAATTCCTCGGATTAAGGAATGGTTGCCATAGGCAGCTTGGAGAGATGTAACAATGCGGCTGACTCGGATGCCCTCATTAGCAATCCATTTGATTTTGCTCTCGTTGATCGGTCTTTCCGAAGGCTTACCATCAAGTGTTAGATAGTTTCCATTGGCATCTTTTTCAGGTACTCCTGAATGATGCAAGGCAACCACCTGCCAAACATCGTTAAAAACTGGTGAACCCGACGAACCTGGCGCTGTATCTGTTCGATACCAGAGTGTATGAGTATCAATTTTGAGCAGTTGGTTTTCGCGTAGCGCGATTTGCTTATCTCCTCCGCTTGGATGCTGAATAATCGTGAGATATTCACCGGGAGACACCTTACCGATTTGAGGATCGAGAGTCAGCCAGCCAAAACCAGCTAACGGTTTGCCGCTCTGTCGAGTCGTCTGTGCAACAGCAACTACCGCGAAGTCAAGCTCCTCATCGGCAAAAAAGAAGGTATCGGGCTGTAAAGCGAAAAACTCAGACCCCATCCAAGTTCCATCTTTATTTTGCTGATAATTGAACTCAACCTCACTTAGTTGAGCCTCATCAGAACTAGCGAAAACGTGATGATTTGTTAGCAATAGGCGAGGCGAAATCAGAAACCCGGTCGCATAATCCAACAAATTGCCTGATACCAAGTTGCAGTCTAATGTAGAATCTAGAGCGGAGAGTCAGGAATAAGTTAACCTTATGACCCGAGTGAGTAGGGCAGCGCCCCATCTGAGTGTGGAAGCGGTGGAACAG